>JADGPN010000393.1 GCA_017882465.1 Solirubrobacteraceae bacterium | reverse complement strand
CCTCGAGCGGGCCGGTGAGGATCGGCACGAGTTCGCCGTTGCGGTCACGAGCGTGATCCGGCGTGACATCCCGACCCGTTCGCGCGGACTCCCACGGAAACCGGGCGCCCTCGCGTCGATGATCCTTCGCGGCTCGGATCGCCGCGGGTAGGCGCCGGACGCGGTACTCAAGCACCGCCCGTGCCGCTTGTGGGTGGGTCGCGGCAAGCATCGGCAGTACGTACACGTCGGTGTCCCAGAACACGTGCCCTCGGTAGGCGCTGCCGGTCAGTCCCCGGGCCCCGACCGCTGCCTCGCCGTGATCCGGCGCGCTCGCGAGCAGATGGAAGATCGCGAACCTGACGGCCAGTTGCAGCTCCGGATCGCCGTCGATCAGGATGTCGGCATCCTCCCAGCGTGACGCCCACACGCGGCGATGCTCGGCGAGCAGACCGTCGAACCCGAGCCGTTGCGCGCGTTGGAGGCGATCGAGGGCCGCGCATTCATCGGCTGGGCCTCGAGCGGCGCCTTCATAGGCTGCCACGCGGTCGAGCACGCGGCCGCCGTCGGTGACGGTCAGTTGATCGCGCGCCGCCGTGACGATCGACCCCGGCCGCCCCCTGACGCGGATCCACATGGCCCCGTCCTTCGATCCTTCCTCGAGTGTGGGTCCGGGGGGAGGAGCAAGCGGCCGGGACTTGTGCTTGCCCGCGCTGCTGTCCCTGACTCGAAGCGCAGCCGTCGCTGGTCGCGCGAGCGAGGAGAGCAGCAGCGCGTCGATCTGCCCGGTCTCCGATTGCAGCTGCTGGTGGAGCACGCCGGCGTGGAGATCGAGTACGCGACGAACCGAACGCGGCGAGGCATCGTCGAGGACGATTGTGTTCCAGCGCGGCGCGGCCAGCAGGTGCACTTCCGCGCCTGTTCTCGTGTACACGCCGGACATCAGCACAGCCGGGTCACCGCTCAGATCCTCTGCGATCACGCTGCCGCGCGTCCCGAGCAGCCCGTCGGACAGCGTGAACAGCGATTCGTGGAAGCGCTCGAGCAGCGGATCGACTCCGTCGACCACAAGCGCCCAAGCCGGGTCGAGCTCGACGATCGGCAGCTCGCCGCGCCGGCGGCGTGCGAGCTGGTCCTCGAGCACTGCCGCGAACATGTCAGGGCCTCCGCCAAGGCCGACCACGCCGGCTGGAATCCCGCTCGGCTCATTCCCGACTGAGACCGTCGTTGCGCCGTCGATGAGCAGGTTCGAGTCGCTCCCCGGCAGGCCGCCGAGCGGGCCAAGCGCGTCGCCCGCGATCAGCATCTGGCCGGGGGCGATGCCGGTGCGCCACAGCTCGCGCATGATCCAGTGGGCCGAATCTGAGCTGTCGGTGAGACCGATCTCGACGTGCTTGGCGTCGCTGGTCACCCGCGGGTCGGCCAGCCCGGCGTCCGTCGCGGCGGTGCGCGCGATCTCCACCGCCTCGCTCAGCCTGGCGATGCCCGCCGCGCCGAGGCGGGCCTGCACGGCGGTGGGCAACTCGCCGATCCGCGCCTTCGGGGGGTCCGTCCAGTCGGGTTCCGGGATCAGGTCGATCCTGCGGCGGTTCAGCCGCTGAGAGACGATCCGAGCGGCGAGCCCCCGGATCGCCAATCGCTCAACCGTCAGCTGCGCTGCCCGCGACAGAGCCGCGTCCTCCTCAGCGCTCGCCGTTCGCCGGTGGACCAGCTGCGGCCCGCCACGATCGACGCGAAACACCTCCGAGCCGCAGTTGAGCGCCAGTGTCAGCCCTCCGGGACCGACGGGACGCGCGGCTAGCCAGCTATCAATGTTGCCCACGTCCGTGCTGCTGATGACCGCGAGCTCGAGCCCCGCTGCGCAGGCGTCCTCGACGAGGCGGCGCATCCGGGCGGCGTCGGCGTGGCGGTCGGGTACCGCGGTGCCGTCCCAGTCGAGCACGATCGCCTCGAAGCGCCGGGCGAGCGGCGGGGGGGTCGGTGGACCCGTGCTCGGCGCGTCCTTCACTGAGGTCATGTCGACATGATGATCCGGACGTTGCCGTGCTGCTCGAGCAGTGAGAACCCGGTGCTGCCGGTGCCGGTCTGGCGAAACGCGAGGCTCACGTTCGAGCTGCCGACCCGGATGCCTCGGATCTCCACCGCCCCGAGCCAGTCCGGGAGCCGTGGCCGGTCGACCGTTAGCCGGTTCTGCGGTGCGTGCGCGGAGATGCCGAGTATCGCCTGGAGCAGCATGAACGGCGCGGCCGCCGCCCAGGCCTGCGGGATGCACGCGACGGGATAGGCGACGATCGCTCTCGATCCGTCGCGTTGAAAGCCGCAGAACAGCTCGGGCAGGCGGAAGTCGCGCGCGCCGGAGGCGACCTCGAACAGCCCGGCGGCGATCCGATTGGTCGCCGCGTCGAATCCGTAGCGCTTCAGGCCGGCGGCCGCGATCGCGTTGTCGTGCGGCCAGACCGACCCGTTGTGGTAGCTCATCGGGTTATACGCCGGCGAACTCCCCGACAGGGTCCTGATCCCCCAGCCGGAGAACATGTCCGGAGCCATCAGCCGCTGGGCGACCATCGCAGCCTTGTCGTCGTCAACGATCCCGCAATACAGGCAGTGCGCCGGATTTGACGTGACGCTGCGGACCTGGCCCTTGCGCCCGTCGAGAGCGAGCGCGAAGAATCCCTCGTCCGCATCCCAGAACGCATCGTTGAATGCGGCCCGCAGCTCGCTGGCCTCAGCTCTCAAACGGCCCGCGCCGGCCTCGTCCCCAAGCGCCGCGTAGACGTCAGCGATGCGCAGCTTCGCCTCGTACACATACCCCTGGACCTCGACGAGCGCGATCGGCCCCTGCGCAAGCGACCCGTCGGCGTGCACGATCGAGTCGTGCGAATCCTTCCAGCCATGATTGATCAGGCCCGCGGACGCGCGCTGGTGGTACTCGATGAACCCGTCGCCGTCGTGATCGCCCCACTCATCGATCCAGGCCAGGGCAGCGTCGAGCGCCGGGCGCAGCTGGCGCATCGTGTCGAGATCGAGCGTCCAGCGGTAGTAACCGCCGGCGACCATCAGAAACAGCGGCGTCGCGTCCACCGCCCCGTAGTAGGGCGTGTGCGGGATATGCCCGGTGCGAGCCAGCTCGCCGGTGCGCAGCTCGTGCAGGATCTTGCCGGGCTCGGCGTCGCGCCACGCCTCGTCGGTCTGGGCCTGCAGCCCTGCGAGCACCAGCAGCGTGCCACGCGCGACCTCGGGGTTGATCATCAGCGACTCGCAGGCGCTCAGCAGCGAGTCGCGGCCGAACGGGGCGACGTACCAGGGGATGCCGGCCGCCGGCAGCTGATTCGCCCCGACCGGCATCATCAGGGCGTGCAGATCACGCACGGAGGCATCGATCAGACGGTCGAAGAGCTCGTTGTCGGTGGCGACCTTCGCGCACGCGTCAACCCATCTCATATGTGAAGACTCAAGCGATGCGGCCGCCTGCGCGGCCGTCGGCGCGGCCGCTCCGCCTTCGACGCCGGTGGGTGTCACCGTGATCCACAGCGAGACCGACTCACGAGCCTCGAGCCGTACGTCCCACGCCACACCAACACGGCCGTCGTCGATCCTGACCCGCGCCGGCCAAGGCTCGAGCTCAACGAGCGTCTCCCGATGCTCACCGTCCGCCGCCTCGTAACCAAAACGCACGCGATCCCCATCGCAGGTCGGCTCCAACACGCGACCGCTTGTCCTCCGACCCATGCCCCGGACCTCGAACATGTCGGCAAAATCGGCAGCCAGCGACACCTCAGCCACGGTCACGACCGGTCTGAGGTCGAAGTTACGCACCCGCACCCGGTAGAACAGACGATCGTCCATGAGGACCGTGCGCCGCACGTTCAGCGTCTCCTGCGGCACCGCTGCACCGACGGCGGAGCGCAGCACCGGATTGGTGGCATTGATCACCGCGTGATGGCCCGACTCCATCACCGAAGACAGCGGCACGGGCGGCAATCCACCAACCGTCAGGCGCAGCTCGGAAAGATGCCGCGTGTCCTCGAAGTAGAGCCCCTCGCCCGAAGCACGCGCAGGACGGATGTCCCCGTCTCGCCGCGCACACACAAACGCGGCTCCAGACTTCAGCGCCAGCAGCTCCTCACGCGCCTCCGCCGGCACATCAGGCGCGCTCTCGAGCTCACGCGATGGCGGCGCTTCGATGCCATCCGCGTCAGGGACGAGCGGGACCTCGGCACGACCGAGTTGACCCTCGGGTTCTCCAGCCGATGTCATCAGAACCTCGTCGCTCGATCAGCCCTGGGCGCAGCCCTACGGCCCGTTCGAGCTCGGCGAGGGTGTG
>JADGPN010000392.1 GCA_017882465.1 Solirubrobacteraceae bacterium | reverse complement strand
ATCGAGAGCATGTTTGCCACCGTGCGCAGCACCCAGCGCAACGTCAAGCGCTGGCGAGACGGGGACATACGACTGCGGTCGCACATCCCGGACCGGCGCCGAAGTTCCGCAGCGAACGGAACATCCTCAGCTTCGAGGTCGCGCTTCGTACCCGTCGTTTGCCTTCGTCGTTGGGCGTCCGGACGAACGGCACCCGCATTCCTGAAAGCGAGTCCATGCCTGACAACGAGGTGAGCACGACGCAGGCCACACAGCCTCCCCCGATCCCCACAAAGATGAAGTCGAACGCCATCGACTGGACTATGCGTGTGCTCGCGGCCGTTTACCTCGTGGCGGTGCTCGTCATGATTATCGGCTACCGGACCGCGGCCACCCAGGTGTTCGAGCGCGACCTAGTGCTCGCCGTCTACGGAGCGGCGGTCGGAGCGTATCTGCTCTCGCGGTTCTTCATCTCGATGTTCTACCAGCCCCATGAGGACGTCGGGCTTGAGCCGCGTGTAGCCATCGTGATGCCTTCCTTCAACGAGGAGGACGCCATCGGCGCGTCGCTGCGCTCGCTGCTCGCACTCGACTATCCGCAGGAGAAGCTTGAGCTCATCGGGGTCAACGACGGCTCGACCGACAACACGCTGGCCGAAATGCGGAAGGTCGCAGCTGAGGCGAACGGGCGGGTGCGGGTGATCGACTTTCCCGAGAACCGGGGCAAGCGCGCGGGGATGGCCGCCGGCATCCGCGCCACCACCGCCGAGGTGCTCGTGTTCGTGGACTCCGACTCGATAGTCGAACCGGACGGGCTGCGAAAGCTCGTGCAGCCGTTCGCTGAGGAGCAGGTCGGCGCGGTCTGCGGTCACACGGACGTGCTGAACGCCGACGAGAACTGGATGGCGAAGATGCAGGCGGTCCGCTACTACATCGCGTTCCGGGTGCTGAAGGCCGCCGAGTCCTGCTTCGGGTGCGTGACCTGCTGCTCGGGCTGCTTCTCGGCCTACCGCCGGGTCGCCATCGCCCCGCGTCTAGAGTGGTGGGAGCACCAGACCTTCCTGGAGGTGCCCTCCACCTTCGGCGATGACCGCTCGCTGACCAACTGCGTGCTTCGTGACTGGCGGGTCACCTACCAGGTCACGGCACGCTCGCACACGGCCGTGCCGATCCGCTTTCGGCAGTTCATGCGCCAGCAGGCGCGCTGGAAGCGCTCCTGGGCCCGCGAGGCCACGTACCTCGCCAGGCTCATCTGGCGAAAGCCCGCACCGGCCGCGCTGGCCGTGTACGTCGGCCTGATGCTGCCGATTCTCGGGCCCATCGTCGCGGCCAAGGCACTGTTGGCGCCCCTGATTACACACCAGGGCTTCTCCGTTCTTTACCCGTTCGGCGTTTACGCGATGGCGCTCACCTACGGCCTCTACTACGCCGCGTGCCAGGCCAAGTACGGCTCCAGATGGGCCTACGGCATCGTGTTCGTGGGCTTCTACCTCGTCTTCCTGCTGTGGCAGACTTATTGGGCGATTCTCACGATTCGCACCGCGAAGTGGGGCACCCGCCCGGCGACCGCCGGAATCGACACCGGCCATGAGAGAGCAACCGCGTCGATTGAAACTCTCGAGTCGGCGTACCAGGCACACGGCACCGTAGCGGAAAGCCCTCTCTCACCCACCTTCTCGGGTGACCTTGCGCGCAACTCCGAGGGCGCAGTCGTCGGGGACATCCTGCACGCCTACCCTGAGGGCGAGAGCCCTCACCTGAGAACGCCAAAGCGGTCAGCATCCGCTCGGCATGAGCGCGCGCATACCCCGGCCCTAGAGGAGGCCTAGCTACTACATGGCCGCTCGTGCTCGCAGCGCCGCCCGCAGGGGCTTCGCCATCGCGCTTCTGCCGCTCTCGATGGTCCCGTTCGCGATGGTCGTCCCGGGAGTCATCAACCCCACCCCCCACGGACGCGGCGTGCGGCTGCACGGAGGGTCAGGCCCGACGCCCGCGCCCAACGTCTCCCTGACCGCCGCCGAGCTTTCGCAGTTCACGCCGCCGCCCGCCTACGGCGGCGCGATACCGGTGCTCGTCTTCCACGGGATCGGCAACTGGCAGGATCGCTACACGGTTTCGCAGGACAACTTCGCGCGCGAGTTGGCGCTGCTTCAGCACCTCCGCTACCACACGATCAGCACCGACCAGTACGCCGCCTGGCGACGAGGCGAGAAGGTCAAGCTGCCCTCGCGACCGATCCTCATCACGTTCGACGACGGGCGCTTTGACTCCTGGCGCGGAGCGGACCGGGTGCTCGCCCGCTACCGCATGCGGGCGACGATGTTCGTCATCACAGGGCCGGTCGTTCGCCACAACCTGTTCTACCTGAAATGGAACGAGATTCAGCAAATGCAGCGCTCAGGGCGCTGGGACATCCAGTTCCACGCGAACAACGGCCACGTGGACGTCGTCGATGACGCAAAGGGCAACATCGGCGCGTACTACGCGGTGCTCGAATACAGCAACGGCCACATGGAGAGCCTGGCCCACTACCGCGCCCGTGTCGAGAACGACATCGTGACCGGCCTTGCGACAATGAACCGCCACGGCTACTACAACCTGCCGACGATGGCGATGCCCTACGGCGAGTACGGCCAAGTCGACGCGCACTCGAACCCGCGCGTCAAGCCGGTACTCTCGAAAATCCTCACCAAGTACTTCGTCGCCGACTTCGTTCAGAGCGGCCACGCCCGCACACCGTATTCGACCCGCGGAACGGGACGGGCAATCCGCTACCAGCTGCACACCACAACGACGCTCTCAGAGCTTTACGGCTTCCTGCTCGGCGAAGACCCGGCGGCACGCTCGAAGTTGAGCCCGTCTGCGCTGCAGGCACTGACAAACGCCGCCGCGCGTGGGTGATGTCTCAAGTGAGACGCGAGCACAGCGGCGGCCGCCAGCGGCCTCGTCGCCGCCGACGAGCCCGATGAGGCGGAGGCGCTGGCCCGCGAGAGTGACGGCCTGACCTCGCGCGCAAAGGCGCTCGGCGAGCTTGGTGGTTCCGTCGAGAGCGGCGACACCGATCGCCTCTCAGCCCGGGCGGTCGCGCGGCCCCGCCTGCCCGCGAGCAGCTAGCGTGTCTGAGGTGGGCCCCCTGTTTCGCATGGTGTGCACCCCGGAGGCGCTGGCCGGCGCGCCCGACGGATGGGCGGCTGAGACCCTGCGCGACGGCGAGGTGGCGTGGCTGATCGACGACGGCGGGCTGGAGACGATCAACGCCGCCGCCCATGCCCTCGACCTGATCACGGTCTCGATCGTACGCAGCGAGGAGAGCGAGGCGCTGCAGGCAGAGACGGTGATGGCCTTCGCGGGGTCCTTTCCGCTGGTCTGGGTCGGCCCACGGTTCAGCGACTCGGTACGAACCTGGGCCCGCGAGCGTCGTCCCATGACCCTGCTGGTGGAGGCGGATGGACAGCTGCCCGCGGAGGAGCGCGGACGAATCGGGCGCTTCCTGGCGCTGCTCGGGCGTCAGACCGAATAGCCACGGGGATCGCGACAGAAGGCAGGGCCGATGAATCAAGCCCGCAATCTGGTCAACCTCGACAGCGTCGGCAAGGCCTACGGCAGCCGGACCGTGCTGCGCGAGATCACGCTCGGCGTGTCGGCCGGCGAGCGGATCGGCATCGTGGGACGCAACGGTGAGGGAAAATCTACGCTGCTGGGCCTGATCGCCGGCACCGAGACGCCGGACGAGGGCGTCCTGACCCGCGTCGGGGGCCTGCACCTGGACCTGCTCACGCAGGGCGACGAGCTGGCCGGGCACGGCACGATCCGAGAGGGGCTCCTGGGAGCGCGGGCCGAGCACGAGTGGGCCGGCGACCGGGACTTTCGCGCGGTGCTCGACGGGCTCCTGGGCGGAGTCGGGCTGCGCCGCTTCCGCGCTGGCCTCGACACGGACATCGCGGCGCTGTCCGGCGGGGAGCGCCGGCGCATCGCGCTCGCGCGACTGCTGCTCGACGGGCCGGAGCTGCTGCTGCTCGACGAGCCCACCAACCATCTCGACGTGCAGGCGATCTCCTGGCTCGCCGGCCACCTCGCCGCGCGCCGCGGCACGATGCTCGTCGTCACCCACGACCGCTGGTTCCTCGATGCCATCTGCACCGCGACGTGGGAGGTGGCCGACGAGGCGATTCACCGCTACGAGGGTGGCTACGCGGCCTACGTGCTCGCGCGCGCGGAGCGCGAGCAGCAGCAGGCGGCCCGGGAGGACCGGCGCCGAGCGCTCGTTCGCAAGGAGCTCGCCTGGTGAAGGGGAAGTTGCCGAGCATCTTGATGTGCTCGTGCTG
>JADGPN010000391.1 GCA_017882465.1 Solirubrobacteraceae bacterium | reverse complement strand
ACGAGCTCGCCCTGGCGCTGCTCGACATGGACGACCCGGCCGAGTCGACGTTCCTGCGATTGATCGGGCCGCCCGGCGTGGGCAAGAGCCAGATCGCCCGCGCGATCGCCTACCGCCTCTGGACCGGCCGCGGTCGCGAGGTCACCGACCGGCACGGCACTCCGTTCTACGGGTTCGTCGAACTGCAGCCCGGACCGTCCTCGGACGAGTTCTTCTTCCGCTACGACTACGTCCCTATCGCTGGCGCCGGTGGGCAGGTGAAGCTCGTCGACTCGGCTTTCGTGCAGGCGATGCGCGAGGGGTGGGTGGTGATGATCGACGAGGTCAACACCGCCCGCGACGTCGCGCTGCTGTCGATCAACGCCACCCTCGACGGGCGCCTCGCCCTGTACCTCGCCGCGACGGGCGAGACCGTAATCGCCAAGCCTGGGTTCGCCGTGATCCTCGCCTACAACCCGGGGCTCGTCGGCGCGACCGACATCCCCGACGCGTGGCACTCGCGGTTCCCCGCGACGCTCGAGGTCACCAGCAACTGGGCGGCGCTCGCCGAGCTCGGCGCGCCGGCGCCGCTCGTAGCCGACGCGATGCGCCTTGACCGGCAGCGGATCGCCGGCGAGGACGGGCTGTGCTGGACGCCGCAGTTCCGCGACATCGAATCGCTCTGGCGGATGTCAGTGCGGGTCGGCGAGCGCGCTGCGCTCGCGTTCTTCGCCTCCAACCTGCACGAACAGGTCAGCGCAGGGAAGATCCAGGACGCCGAGGCGGCCGCCGCCTGCCGGATGCTCGACCAGGCCGGCTACGGCCGGCTGCGGGTGTCGGCGAGCAGCGGCCTGCCGAACCTGAACGGCTACCCGCGGGCGGTCACCTCATGAGCCCGGTCAAGGCCGGAGGGGCAAGCCGGCCGGCGGTGTTCGTGCAGCAACTGCACCGCGCCGCGGCGCAGCGCGGCAGGCTCGACCCGGTCTACCAGGACCTCTCCGATCACTGGACGGCGATCCTTCAGCGCCTGTACCCGGTCTGGGCGCTGATCGGACCCGGACTGTCGGACCCGGGGCACATCGAGATCCACTCCCGCACCGTCTACCTCGACTCCGAGACATTGCTCGGGTCGCGCGCGGCGATTGCTGTCGGCCGGCTCGAGCGGCGGGCGATTCTGCGCTGCTTCGGTGTCGCCCTCCACGAGACGATGCACGCCAAGCACACAAAGCGGTGGGCGATCGAGCACGACGTCGAGCTCGCCGGGTCGGACGATCCGGCCGACCGGCAGCTCGGCGTCGATCGGCGGCTGCTCGAGGAGCCCCGGATGGAGGCCCACGGGGTCCGCGAGTTCCCGCCCGACAGCGTCCGCGGCCGGTTCGTCCGCACCGCTCTGAAGGCCGCGGTGACGGACGTGATCCTGCCCGCATTCGTCGCGCACGTGGTCGAGCTGGCCGCCGCCGGCCGGCCGCTGACCCGGGACCTGGCGGCCCGGGCGACCGTGTACCTGCACGCCCGCACCCACTACGGCATCGTCGACCCCGCCGCCCTCAACGGGCTGCGCGAGCTGTGGCGGGCGGCGCTCGGCGACAAGGACCTGACCGCGCTAGATGACCTGTACGCCAGGGTGGTGTGGATCCCAGACGGCGAGCTCGACCGGCTCGACCATGCGGCCCGTGAGTACCGGGAGATCGTCGGCGAGCCCGACGAACCGCCCAATCCGAGCGGCAGCGGCGAGCCCGTCGGGTCCGGCGAAGGTGGGGGAGAGAGCGGCTCCGACCCCAGTGAAGGCGGCGAGCGCGACGGCGGAGCCGGGACCGGGTCGCTCGCCGGCGCGCTCCAGGAGGCGATCGCGAGCGCGCGCGCCGACCAGCTCGAGCAGCTCGACCTGGACGTCGACCTCCAACAGGTGCTCGCCAACGCGAGCGCAGGCGGCAGACTGGCGAATCAACTGGGGAAGGGCACAGGCACGGGCCTGCCGACCGGCCGGATGCCAGACCGCGGCGTCGACCGGCCGCCGTACCCCGACGAGGTGCAGCACGCCCGCCGCTACGCCAACCGCGTGCGACAGGCGATCACGCACGGCACCCGGCAGATCGACAAGCGCACGCCCGGCGGCCGCTTCGACGGCCGCGCCTACGCCCGCGGCCGGGCGCAGCAGGCCGCCGGCCGGCCGGTCACCAGCCATCCGTGGCGGGTGGTTCGGGAGGTGCGGGCCCCGATCCAGGAGCCGCACGTCGGGCTGATCATCGACACGTCTGGCTCGATGGGCGGCTACGAGTACGCGCTCGGTCCGATCGCCTGGATCATCACCGACGGCCTCCGTCAGGTCGGCGGCCGGTGCGCCACCGCCCTGTTCGGCAACGGCGTCTCGCTGCTCGCCGACGGCCGCCACTCGCTGCCACGCGTGCCCGGGATCCGCACCGGAGGCGGCACCGCTTTCGCGGGCGACGCGATCGAGCTCGTCTGCGACCAGCTCGAGATGACCAACCCGCGTCGCCCCCGCTTCGTCTATGTACTCAGTGACGGGGGATGGAGCGACACGCGAGCCGGCGTAGAGCGGATCCGCTCACTCGCCGAGCTCGGCGTCCCCACCGTGCACCTAAGCATTGGGATCGAGCCGCTGTCGGTCGAGTGCGACCGGATCACCGTGATCACCGACGCGGCGCAGGCGCTCGACCATATCGCCGTCGACACCGTGCACGCGCTCCGCACCCGACGCCGCTGAACCGCGGCACCACCACGTCTTCCCACGAAAGGACCTCGCATGTCGAAATCCACGTTCACGCTCGACCCATCGCCGGTGCTATTCGACGTCAGGACCGGGTCCGGTGGCCAGCTCTCAGCCAGGGTCGAGCGGGTCGCGCTCGAGCACATCGAGCTCGCCGCCAACCCCCGCCGCGAGATCACCGACGAGGGGATCGACCGGCTCGCGAAGATGCTGTGCTCAAGCGGCCAGCTCGTGCCCTGCATCGGCTGGCGCCCCGACCCGGACCAGCCCACCGTGATCCTCTACGACGGCCAGCGGCGCTACCTCGCCGCCCACGCCAGCCACGGCCTCACGGGTAGCGAGGCCAGGGAAGGCCTCGCCGAGCCGATCCGCAGCCTGATCGTGCTGCTGCTCGACCACGCCCCCTCCGCGGAGGAGATCCGGCGCATCCAGGCCCACTGCCAGCAGCGCGAGGAGCTCACGCTCGCAGACCAACAGCAGCAATTCGACGACTGCTGGCACGCCCGAGCCGGCCTCCGCGACGGCGACCGGATCGCCGCTGTCTGCGCCGACCTCGGCATCTCCCCGAAGCGGGCGCACAACCTCCGCCGGCAGCTCACGCTGCCCGAGCAGATTCGCACCCGCGTCGCGGAACGGCCCGCCGGAGAGCAGATCTCCGTGACGATGGCGAACAAGCTCGCCGACATGCACGAGATCGCCCCGCAGCTGACCGAGGCGGTCGCCAAGCGGATCACCACCGGCGACCTGCACGACAAGGCGATCCGCGACCTCGGCGCGTTCGTGCACCGCACCGTCGTCGAAGACGAGCACACCTACGCCGTCCGCATCGACGACGGCGCCCTGCTCGACGCCGCCGAGCAGATCGACCACGCCCGCCCACACCTCAACGACGACGGACGGCGGCAACTCGCGGCGATCCTCGGCTGCGAGGCCGACCGGCTCGACCGCGAGCTCGACGCCCTTGCCGCGCGCGCGAAGTCCGGCGCCCTCAAGCTGCGCATCACCGGGGAGGTGCGCGACCGCGCCCGCAACGGCCGTTACGCATTCGCGCACGATCGCGGCCCGGACTTCGCCGCCGGCATCTGGGTGATCGACCCGGTGTTCATGATCGACCTCGTCCACCAGCACCTGCAGAACGACGAAAGCTCACCAGCGCGGGAGGAGAAGTACTTCGCCGGCGCCCGCCTCGATGACGACGAGCTGCGGGACGCCGCCGCCGAGGACGAGCAGCGCCGAGCACAGGCCCGCGCCCGCCACGCCGAGGCGACCCGCAGCAACCTCGGCCTCGGGCACGACATCCGCGCCGCGCTGATCCAGCCCACCGACCAGCAGCTGAGCGCGGTCAGGGACATCATCTGCCGGCTGCTCGTCCGCCACTACGGCGAGCCGATCGCCTATGGCGCCGGCTGGACCGACCCCGAACGCCAGCAGCCCGTCGGCGACACCGGCCGCCACGAGCCCCGACACCCCGACGCGATCATCGACGCCGAGCTTCAGCGGGCGCTCGAGGACCACGACCCGCTGCGCGGGATCGCGCAGCTCGCCGCCCGGCTCGGTGCCGCCGTTACGCTGAACCCCGCGGGCGTCACCCGCACCA
>JADGPN010000390.1 GCA_017882465.1 Solirubrobacteraceae bacterium | reverse complement strand
CAAATACCCGCGCGAGATCCACTTCGTAGACGAACTACCCAAGACCGTCAGCGGCAAGATCCGGCGCTCGGAACTACGCACCCGACTCGCCGACGGACGGCTCGACGACTAACCCCTCCGCGGCCACGACGCACCGCCACGCCGCGATTGCGAAACCGTGATGCTCGTTCCCGCGCTTGCAGCGGACATATGCATTCGTCGCGGGTGGTGATCCGCATCGTCAGTCTGTCGCTGTGCGACGATCCTCAGTATCGGTACCGATGAGGGTCAACCCTCGGCTCGCTCGCATCATCGACCGCGTCGACGGCGATCACACGCCAGCCGAGGCCAAGTCAGCGCGGGCGCCGGTGTCCCCCGCGCGATCGCGGACCCCGATGCGTCACGCGGTCACGGTCCAGGTCAGCGGCGTCTGCGGCGCCGCCGTGACGATCAGGCGACGCGTGGCAATGACTCACGCCCGTGGATATTCCCACGCGATGCGCTGTTCGCCCATCGGGCTAGCGGCCCTGCCACGTAGGCGGGCGCTTCTCCAGGAACGCGCTTACACCCTCGCGCGCGTCCTGGGTGTCGAAGACGTGTGTGAACTCGACGCGCTCGGCATCGAGCGCGTCGTCGATGGGAACGTCAATTCCTGCGTGTACCGCCTGTCTGATGGCTGCGACGGCGAGCGGCGCCTGCGATGCGATCCTGTCTGCGAGCTCGAACACCTTGCCCTGCAACTCGCCCGGCGCTACGACCGCGTTGACCAGGCCGAGGGCGAGGGCCCGCTCGGCGTCGATCGCGTCGCCCGTTAGCAGCAGTTCCATTGCCGCAGTGCGCCCGATCAGCCGCGGCAGCCGCTGCGTTCCCCCCCAACCTGGAATGATGCCGAGATTGATCTCGGGCTGGCCGAATTTGGCGTTGCTGCTCGCGACCCGCAGGTCGCAGGAGAGAGCGATCTCGCAGCCGCCTCCGAAGGCGACGCCATTCACCGCCGCGATCACCGGAATGCGGCAGCCCTCGATCTCAGAGGTTAGGTTCTGCCCCCTAACGATGCGCTCGCCACCCGAGGCGGCGAATTCGGTGACGTCGGCACCGGCAGCAAAGAAGCGTTCTCCATCGCCGGTGATCACGAGGACGCGGCAATCGTCGCTGGCGACCGCGACCTGGAGTGCCTCACGAATGCCAGCGATGACCGGAGTGCTGATGGCGTTGGCTGGCGGGTGGGCGATGGTGGCGACGGTCACCGGTCCCCGATGCTCGACGCGGACACTATCGTGCAGAACGGTTGCCACGGTCTTCTCCTTTCTAGCGAGGTCGTCGGACCAGCGCAACGCAGCGGTCATGCTAATGCACCGACTCAGACCGGGCGATCGCGTACGAGGCGTCGATGTGGTCGCGCGCGGTGGCGATTAGGGCTGCCGCACGAGTAGGTAGCGGCGCTCGGAGGTCGGCGGTAAGGCTACACGTCATGCTTAACCCGGCTGTGCGGGAGTGTGGGCTGGGGTTGCCCTAGTAACGGAGCAGGATCGCGGTCTACGCGTTGGTGGAAGCTTCGGTCCTGTGGCGAGGTCGGCGCGGACGGCTCGACCAAGATTCGTGGTCTAACTTCTTCGCCGCCAGCGCGAGACCGAGCGTTCCGTCGTCCAGGCACAGGCCCCCACCCGCACCGACGGTCGACGAGGCCGAGATCGCGACGCAGAGGCATGTGGGCTTCGCACACCACAGGTCCCGACCTGCTTCGTCTCCGGGACGGCGCGCGACGGCCTGCGGATCTACGCCGGTCAGGTCGGGGACAGGGCGCTGATCGCCTCCCGTCGACGCCGCAGTCCGACGATCCGCTACTTGCGTGGGCAGTGCTCGACCGCCCAAGCGCGTACGCATTTGAATCTGTCGACCACGTCCTCCAGATCGTTGTCCTCGCCTCGCGCACGGTCGAGCTCCGTGAGCGGCCGCGCGTCGGGCCAGCGGCACGTCGTCGGTGCGTGACCGGTCGCCGGCCACGGCCGCACGCACCACTCAGCTTCTGCGCTCTACGGCGCAACGGGACACGTTCTCGCCGTCGCCGACGCCCTCTGGTTCGAGCTACGAGACCCCGGCCGCGCTCGGCGGCCGAGCCGCTCGATTCGCTACCGATTGTGCTCTGGCAGCGTCAATCAACTAATTAAAAGTGTCTTAACCTCGATCATGGTCTCGATCGGCAGGTCAAGCGAGGCGGAGACGAGACATGTCTGCTCGGCCTGCTCGGCGGCGTCGCCAGCTCTACGCTGCCGATCGCCTACCCGCAGGGTGCGGGCAGGCGATCGCGCCTGCGAGAACGGGCGGCTCAGGGATAAGCCGCCGTGCTGACCAGCCACCAGCAGGCTCACCTTGCCCAACTGCACAAGCCGGGGTCGGCGAGCCGTCGACATATCTACCGGGAAACGACATTCCCCGCTAATTTGACGAGTACCGGCGCAACATGTAGCGCAGATCGATGCAAGCCGGTAATAGCTCCAACCCACCGTCGAAGCTCGCCGACGCCACCGGCACCGTCCACGAACCCGCCGGCGACGACGCACGGATCGTCTGCCTCGTGCCGAGCATCACCGAGCTCCTCTGCGACCTCGGACTCTCCGAACAGCTCGTCGGACGGACTGGGTTCTGCATCCACCCCCGCGAGATCGTGCGAACGATCCCCAAGGTGGGCGGCACAAAGGACGTCAAGCTCGACAGGATCCGCCGTCTCGCGCCCACACACGCGATCGTCAACATCGAAGAGAACCGCCGCGCAACAGCCGAGGCGCTCGCTGACGTCGTTGCGCACATCATCGTCACCCACCCCCAGGGCCCGCGCGATAACCTCGATCTCTACCGGCTGCTCGGAGGCATCTTCGGCCGAGACGTCGAGGCCGAGCAACTGTGTGCCTCCTTCGAGGACGCCTACGCTCAGGTATCGCGGACACCGAGACGGCCGCGAGACGTGCTGTACCTGATCTGGCGCGAGCCGTGGATGGCTGTCGCGCCGCACACCTACATCTCCCGAACACTCGCGCTGTTCAACTGGCATACCCAGCCCACGACCCCATCGGAGCTCTATCCACGAGTAGACATCAAGGCGTTCGCAGGCAAGGTCGACCTCGTCCTGCTGAGCAGCGAGCCGTACCACTTTCGAGAACGCCACGTGGCGGAGGTCCTCGCTGCCGTCGACGGAGCCGAGGTATCTCTGATCGACGGCGAGATGACGTCCTGGTACGGCAGCCGCGCGATCCAAGGGCTTCGCTACCTGGCCGAGTACACGCGGCGGTCTTGATCCCGCGGACGGCCGCAACTCGAGCGACGCGCGTGCCAAACCGCCTGAACGACTCGCCGACGGCACGACACGCCTAACGAACCTCACCACGCGAGCTATTTCGCCGTCGGTGACAGCTTCCTGGCGAGCGAGCCCATCGGACGATCGGCTGCCGTGACGTCCTCGGCACCCCCTCCCCTCCGCGCGAGTCGCGGTGGTGAATCTTCGCGTCGAGGTTTCGGCCGCGACGCGGGCCCGCAATCCATGAGAGGAGTATTACCGAGATGACGGAGAAACTCGTCAACAAGCCCAACAGCTCGCGCAAGCACAAGGCGATGCGAGCCCACTCACGGCGAAATCTTCAGGCGCTTACCTCATCCACCTGCAAGAGGACGCATGCGATCAGCTCGGAGCCTGGCAGCGCGCGGAGCGCGAGCTGGCGACCGCTGACGAGACTGGCGCGAGGACCGGCAGGCGCCAGCCGATCGATAAGTGGTCGTCGTCGCGAGGCCGCTCGCGAGCAGCACGGAACCCCGGTCGTATCGCGGCGCGCAGTCCATGCGACTCGCAGTCGTGCACATGGCGCTGCTGCCGTCCATAGAGCGCCCAGCTCAATCGCTCGACTGGTACTTGAACGAAACGTCCACGCGCGCGCGGTAGCTCGTCACCTTGCCGTTCTCGATGGTGACGTCGAAGCGGTGAGCTTCGGCAATACGCAGGTCCCGCAGCGTCTTCGCGGCGGTCTCCACCGCGTTGCGGACAGCTGCCTCCCAAGATTCGCTACTGACGCCAACCAACTCGGTTACGCGGTACACGCTCTCAGCCATCCTCATGCTCCTTGTCTTGATTGCGTTCCAACGCGAGACTACTCCAGGTCGCAACGTCGCTTGTGTTTGAGCGTCGCTTGGGCTCGCCCGCTGGCGCCCGCGTCGCGCGTGGTCGCGCTTGGTATGAGGCCTCCTACTGCCTGGTCGTACCCGCGCGGCGCTACTGGTCGTCGCCGTTGCGGATGATCACCGCTTGCCCTTGACCACCGCCGACGCAGAGCGCGGCGATGCCGCG
>JADGPN010000389.1 GCA_017882465.1 Solirubrobacteraceae bacterium | reverse complement strand
CCGAGTGCGCCACAGACCGTAGGCATATCCAGCCGTCGCCACGGTCAGTGAGGCAAGGACCACGGGAGTGCCGATGCCGGCGCCGAGACGTGCGGCTAAGGGCAAGACGCCGAAGCAGCCCGCCGCGAGCAGCATGACGGTCCGTGCACCTCGTCCGAAGGGATTCATGTTCATGAACACGTGCACTTGGGCGAGAGGCAGCAGGTTTCCGACGAGAAGAGCGGCGGCCCAGCCGATGGCGGCACCGACGATGCCGATACGCGGCACGAGGATGAGATCAATGACAACGTCAGTGGCGAAGGAGAGTATCGAGTTCAGCAGACTCCACCTGCTCCGACCGCCCATCAGCAGAACCGAATCGACCGACCCGCAACCACAGGCGACGAGCATGGCCGAACAGAGGATGACGACGACCAGCGCGCCGGATTGGTACCCGTGCCCGAAGACCGCGAGGAACCACGGGGCGAACACCGCGAAACTGAGGTAGAGGGGCCAACTGACGGCCACCAACCAACCGGTGGCCGTCTGGTACAGCGTGGCCGCTCGTTCGTGAGCCTGGGCGGCGAGCAGCTGACTCATCCTCGGCGCCATCACCTGCTGGATGGCCTGCACGGCCATCGCGCCCAACACCAGGAAACGACTGGCCGCCGCGTAGACCGCAGCCTGGGCGGGACCCCGCAACGCCCCAACCAGGATGATGTCGAACCGCTGAGTGGCCACGGTGAACATGCGCGCTACACCTCGGGGGAGGCTGAAGCTCCACAGCTCGCGGAAGATGTCTGCTCGTTCCGCGGCCGATGGCTGAGCTGCCTCCGCCGGGCGCTCGCCGGCGGGCAGCAGACCGCCGCCGGCCCGTCGGCTGCGCACGAGACGCAGCAGCCACGCCGCCGCCGCCACGCTCGACAGCATGTAAGGCAGGGCCCAGGCGAGGGTCAAGGTGGCCAACGACGGCCGGACGAGGGCAGCGGCCACGCCGGCGCACTGCAGGCTCGAACGGCCGATGCGCTCAATCAGCACGGTAGGCCGCATCGTGCCGAACCCTAGGGTCGCGGCCAGCACCACGTTGTAGGTCACCACGACGGGCACGAAAGGAGCCAGCAACCGCGCGACGAGGGCGAACTGGTCGGCCCTGTTGGCACCGACCACGACACTGCCGAGCGTGGGTGCAAGGACGAAGAGGACAACCCCGAGAACAGGGCTGAGCACCGCGACGGGAACGATGGCGAAGCGCAGCACGAGCGGCACGTCCTGCTGCCGCCGCAACGCGCGGTACCGCGGGATGAACCGAAGGAGGCCGGTGTCCGCGCCGGCGGTGGCGCTGGTGGTCAGGATGAGGAACAGCGAGGTGGCCACGAAGAAGACGCCCGCCTCCACGCGACCGAAGCCACGAGCGACGATGACCAGCAGGACCGTGTTGAGGAAGGCGGAGATGGCGGCCCCGACGAGGTTGAGCGAGCCACCGCGGGCCAGCGTCGCGAGATCGGACTCCGAACCCGCCACCGCTCCCTGTGGTTGGGTCCTACGGCTCCCCGTCATGCCGTCCCCACGCGTGCCACGTCAGGCAGCAGACCGTCGATGATCTCGAGCAGAATGGCGGTCTTGGCCAGGAGCTGGCCGCCGAGCTCCTCGTGGGAGTCGGTGTACCACCGACGGAAGAGCTCGAGAAGATACAGCGTAAGCACGAGCACGTCGTGGTCTGGCGCCACATCGAACGCCGTGAGCAGCTCTGGGAGGTGGCGTCGGGTGTGGGCGACCCCCGAACGCAAGGAGCCGCCGCGACGCGAGTGTGCCTCCACGCTGTAGTGGAGGGCGTCGAAGCCGACCGGAACACCTGTCTCGAAGCGCTCCCAGTCCCACAGCTGTACCGTGCCGTTGCGCTGCCAGGCCATGTTCCACGGCGTCCAGTCTCCATGCCAACTACCGAAGGCAAGGGCCTTCCCGCTCAGGCAAAGAGTCAGTGTGTGCAGCATGCGGCTGAATGATTGCCCTTGAGCGCCCAGCACGGAGGAACGGAAGGCGGCCAGCCGGTGCCAGAAGGGCGCTGTCTCCAGCTGTCCGTAGACCCACGGCGTGACGCTGGACACATCGCGCATCGCCACGAGCGGCACCGAGGAGCTCCGTCGGAGCACTGTCGCTCTCCCACGCAGCGCAGAGACAGCGAGTACCTCGAGGGATTCCCATGCGCCCGCGTAGAGCAGGCGCGGGGGCACCGCCGTGCGGACGGAAGCCCGCTCGAGCCGACGCAGCGTCTCGGCCTCCTTGCGCCCGAGGGAACGGGTGAGGGTGTTCCAACCGACCTTGACAAAGGCCAGGGTCGAGCCCCTCGTCGTCAGGACCTGAACAACCGGCTTCCGGTTAGCCCGCAAGGGCCCGAGGCTGATACTGATCAACACCGGCTGGCCGAACAGCTCCTCCAGGAACTTATCGAACGTGGGTACATTCGCGGCCTCCGGCCCGATGGAGACTCGCAGCCGCTCACGGAAAACGCGCTGCGCCAGTCCGGTGGCCAGCCCTATCGACAGGAGCCAACGCGTCCAGCGCTGGCGCGCCCGAAGGCCCTGGCTGCGCCGGCGCACCGCCCGGGCGGCAGCCCTTGGCGTAATCGGCAGGAGGATCGGGGCCCGCTCGCCGAGGCGAAGCGGCAGAAACTCGGCCAGCTGGCGAACGGCCGGGTCGGCCGGTCCCCGGGACAGGGTGAGTGCAACCGGCTCCGGCCACAGTAGGCGGGCCATGACGACTGCGTCGTCGGAGATGGCCTTACCCGCCTCCTCCGGCGACTCGTTCGGCGACGCCGGCGTCAGGCGGATGCGCGAGTGCGGATCGCGCGCTGCCTCCTTCTCGGAGGGCTGCGCGTCAGTCATGACAGCGCGTTCGCCGATCGTGGCGGGGTCAGGGGCGGCATGGGGAGCTGGCCGGTCACGTCGGGACGTGTCTGCCGCCAAGCGACCGCGATCACAGCGAGGACGAGGTAAAGCGGCATCGACAGCAAGCTGTAGTACGTCATCTCCGGAAAGACGAGCGCGATGAGCAAACCCGTGGCCACAACGAACGGTTGTCGATATCGCCGGAACCGCCACCACATCGTGGCGAAGAAGCCGCAGAAGAGCGCAACGGCCGGGATCCCGTGGCTGAACACGATGAGGTAAAGCAGGCCGTGCGTACCGATGTCCGGTGCCCCGCAGCTGCTACAGCTCTGCGAGGAGCCTGCCGCGATGGAGGCGTCGGTACCCTGCCCGTTCCGTGGCGCTCCCCAGCCAATGATCGGCGAGGCGGTGGCTCCCTGCAGCGCCGACCTTGCCAAATACGCGCGGCGTCCGTTGCTGTGGCCGTGTGCGAAGCGCTCCGCGACGATGGTGTTCAGTGGGGTCGCGACGAAGACCAGAGCGACGACCGCGAGGACAGCTACCGGTGCCTGGAGCGCCCACACCCGCCCCTGCACCGTAAGCCACGCGGCGACGTACATGGCGCTCAAAGCGAGGGCGAGCCAGAGGCCGCGGTTGAGGGAGACCACGATTGGCACGAGCGCCACGAGCAGTACGAACGGCGCCACGACGCGCTGCCAAGGCCGGCCCTGCAGCACCCAACCGACGAAGAAGAACGGAAGCAGGAACGACATGTTCGCGCCCCACTCGTTCGTATAGGTGAAGGGGGCAGCCGGGCGAGGGCTGGAGTAGCCGAGCACGTTCATGTTCTGGGCGAAGATCGGGTTGACGAGGTCGTGCACGTAACTGTTCGCGGTGATGGAGTGCGGCAGCAGCATTCCGGCCGGCGAGGTGAATCCGCCGAAGGGGAACAAGACCCCAAGCATCCCGCCAATGACGCAGACGACGAAAAACCATCCGAGGACGCGGGCCATTCGCCGCATGGTCAACGCGCCCGGAGGCAGGTTACAGATATAGAGGAACAAGATCGTCGCCGCCGCGAAGTTACCGACGCGGTGCGCGTAGGCGGTCGTTCGCCCGGATAGCGAACCGACGTCCGTGCCCGGCGCGTGGGCACCCAAGGCGACGACCCCGACGATCATCCATAGCAGGAACAGGATCCACAGCCCGAAGCCTTTGGGCATGACGAGCCGGCGGCGTCGTAGCAGGGAGACCGCCATCGGAATGGCAAGCAGGATGTAGACGGCCCAGGACACGCCCAACGCCCACCAGAGCGGCCACCCCCCGAAGAGGGCGACGACCGGCCAACCGGGGGCAAGCAGCCGCGGGCGTACCGTGGACGGTGCCGAAACGGGCACTTCCAACGCGTGCGTCATTGCGGCCATGCAGCCCGAACTCCCTTTCGCCGACCCGTCCTGTGATCCCCGGAACG
>JADGPN010000388.1 GCA_017882465.1 Solirubrobacteraceae bacterium | reverse complement strand
TAATTACACGAGAATCGTATCCGCGGTCCTCAGTTTGTCAATAGCGGCGCCAGGTCAGGGACGGTGATGTTGAGCACGAGGAGGGTCAGCGCGATCGCAAACACCCCGTCGCTCAAGGCGACGGGCCGGGCGTAATCGAAGAGCCGCTCCTCGGGCGGCTCGTCTTCGGTGAAGACCAGGTCCTCGACCACGCGGGAAGTATCGACGCTCGCGGTGACGGGGAGGAGTCGCAGCAGTCGAGGTCTGAGTCGCCGCGGCGCCCAGCGATGATTCCGGCCCTCAGCGGCGGTCATACCGGCATGAACTCACTCACCTGCCACATATCGATGTCGCTCGACGGCTTCGTCGCCGGGCCGGAACAGAGCGTCGAGAACCCGATCGGGCAAGGCGGCATGCGCCTACACGATTGGGTGTTCCAGACGGCCAGCTGGCGCCGGCAGCACGGATTGGAGGGCGGCGATCGGGGCGTTGATGCCGACGTCGTCGACGAGGTCGTGCAGGGGGTCGGCGCCTACATCATGGGCCGCAGGATGTTCGGCGGCCGCGACGGGCCATGGGACGAGACGTGGACCGGATGGTGGGGTGAGGACCCGCCCTACCACACGCCGGTGTTCGTGCTCACCCACCATCCGCGTGAGCCGCTGTCGATGCAAGGCGGCACGACCTTCACGTTCGTCACCGATGGGATCGAGTCCGCCCTGGATCAGGCTCGGGCAGCCGCGGGCGACCAGGACGTCGCGATCGCCGGCGGCGCGAGCGTCGTGCAGCAGTACCTCGCGGCGGGAATGCTCGACGAGCTGTATCTCCACATCGTTCCGGTTATCCTCGCGGCGGGAGAGCGGCTGCTCACCGACGTCGGCGATCCCACGCTCGAGCCGGTCAAGGTGATCGCGTCGCCGGCGGTCACGCACGTGAAGTACCGCGTGGTGCGCGGCCCTCATGCCGGCGTCCGCCCGCCGGCGCGGTAGCTAGGACGACGTCAAGGCGGCCTGGCCGTTGGCGGTGGCGCTGGTCGGCTCGGGCACCGCGCACACCATCCCCTCGCTGAAGCCGGCGGCGCCCACGCCGAGGGCCCAGTTGAAGCGGCTGCGCATGCCCTCCAGGGCGATCACGCTGGTCAGCTCGACCAGCTGCGGGTTGTCGAACTGCTTGCGCAGCTCGGAGAACAGGCCGTCCGAGACCTCGAGCGGCGTGCGCGTCATGCCCACGGTGAAATCCAGCACCAGCATCTCGAGCTCGGTGAACAAGCCGCTCTCCCGGTAGCGGGGCAGGGCAAGGAGCTCCTCATCGGTGAGACCCGACCGGCGGCCGATCTGCGAGCCGAGATCGATGCAGTACTCGCAGCCGATGACTGTCGAAGCCTTCAGCTGCGCGAGGATCTTGAGGCGGCTCTCGACCCGGTTGGCCTTGGCAGTTGCCTGCTCGAGCTTGAGGATGCCGCCCAGCAGCGCCGGCGCGTGTGCGTAGAGCGCGATCGGCTCCATCCCGTTCTCGGGCCGGCGGCCGGTCAGCTTCTCCATCATCTTGGGTCCGACGCGGAGGATGAGCTTGGTCTTCAGGCCCGCGTCGGACGGGCGGACTGCGGGAATGCGCGCCATGAGGGGGTTCCTTGTCACATTGGGGGCGTTTGGGGTGTCTAGTGCTATGACCCGTGGCAACTCGCGGATGTGACAGATGGGCGAAAACGATCGACTGGCCGAGGAGTTCGAGCAGCAGCGGCCCCGGTTGCGGGCGGTCGCCTACCGGATCCTTGGGTCGCTGAGCGAGGCCGATGACGCCGTGCAGGAGTCATGGCTACGCCTGAGCCGCACGAACGCCACCGAGATCGAGAATCTTGAAGGGTGGCTGACCACGGTGGTGGCGCGGATCTGCCTCAACGTCCTGCGGGCGCGGCGCTCGCGCGCCGAGGAGCCGCTCGAGGCATACGTGCCGGAACCGATCGTCTCAGCCGACGCTGGGGTCGACCCTGAGCACGAAGCTTTGCTGGCCGACGCAGTCGGGTTGGCCCTCCAGGTTGTGCTGCAGACACTCGAACCGCCCGAACGGCTGGCGTACATCCTCCACGACATGTTCGCGGTCCCGTTCGACGAGATCGCGCGGATGGTGCAGCGCTCGCCGGCAGCGACCCGTCAACTGGCCAGCCGCGCCCGTCGCCGCGTCCAGGGCGCGCCGGCCGCGCCCGACCCCGACCTCGCACGCCAGCGCGAGGTCGTCGATGCGTTCTTCGCTGCCCAGCGAGAGGGCGACTTCGGCGCGCTTGTGGCGGTGCTGGACCCCGAGGTCGTGCTGCGCAATCACCGCCTCTCCGGGGTGACCGAGGTCCATGGCGCGGAGCGGGTGGCACGAGGAGCTCGCGGCTTCCGTCACATGGCGCCGTTCGCTCGGCCGGCGCTGATCAACGGCGCCGCCGGAGTGGCCGTGTTCACCGGTGATGAGCCATTTGCGGTGCTGGCCTTCACCGTCGCCGACGGGCGCGCGGTCGCGATCGACGTCTTCGCCGAGCCCGCGCTGGTTGCCCGCCTCGATCTCCGGGCGCTCGCCGGCTAGACATGCACACCCGGACCGCGACGACCGGGGGCCCGCATCAACCTCGACACCAGATCGTCGAGCGAGGGGTCGAGTTGACGCTGGCGATCCTCCTGTTCGCTGACGCCACCGTTGTCCGGAGCACCGAGGACGTCGGAACGCTGCCGTCGCTGTGCGTCTGGTTCGTGTTCGGGCGGGAAGTCGACCTCGTTCTGAACACGGGAGTCCCGTTGGCGGTGATCGTGTACGCGGTGCTGGCGCTCACCGTGGTCCGGATCATCCCCGTGTTTCTCGCCCTGCGCGGGACGACGATCACCCGCCTGGAGGCGATCTTCATTGGCTGGATGGGCCCGCGCGGCTTGGCATCGCTTGTGTTGGGCTTGCTCGCGGGCGTCGCACTGAACGGAAGCGCAAGCTTGCTCGTCGCTCAGGTGACAGTCATCACCGTGCTGCTCAGCGTGATCCTCCACGGCCTCACCGCCGGTCCCATCGGCGCCGCGTTTGCGCGAAGCGCAGCGGCAGGGCGAGAGGACGAGACGAGCGAGCCGGAAGCCGCGATCTCAACGGTCGCCGCGGGGAAGTAGCCGGCGCCCCACGTCAGCTCCGCGCCACCACGGGTCGCTCCCGCGGCGGCGCAGCAACAGCCGGGGGGCACCTGGACCCTCCAATGGACTGAGGCGGTCTAGGTCTAGGAACACAGCGGACGATGGCCGCGAGGACAGCCGCTTGGAAGCTGTCCACGCGTACCACCAATCGCTGGTTGCAGAGGCCACCCGCGCTTGGGGCCGGGCGTGAGGTGGCAACACAGAAGTCTCGTCCAGCCGGAGAAACATGCAATCCTTCGTTTGGAGGATCTTTCGCCTTCGGCGAAGGGATTTGGCCCGTCTGCGACTATCTCCGCGCGTGCTACATCGGCAAGCGCCGGCTCGGAGATTGCGCTGGGTCGCTTCGAGAATGTCGATCGGGTGACGGTCTCGTGGCGGAGCATCGAGCTCAGCGCGAGAGCGTCCTCGCCCCATGAGCCCTGAGCCCTGGGGGTCGAGGCCCGCGCCGATCAGCCCTGGCGCTTCACCTTGCGCCAGCCGCCGGCCCGGTTGTTGGCGATGATGGCCCTGAACATGGTTGTCAGCGCGGGCGCGTTGATTCGCTCGCCCTGACGGACGGCCACGGTGCGCGCCGTCTTGTTCTCGTGGCCGGCGGTGATGATTCCATCGGGATCAGGGACGATCGCACCGTCGTAGAGAAACACGTTGACGTGGTCCTTGGCTGCCAGCAGCGCGCAGACGTTGCCCTCGAGTACGAAGTAGGGGAGCTTGGTGCGTTTGATCGTCTCTGTGAGCTCTGGCTCGGCCGCGTGCACGAGAGCTCGGACCTCGCGGCAGATTGCCTGCTGCCACGTCGGCAACGATTCGATGTACTCATCGATGCGCGGGTCGCGCACGAACGCCGCGCCCGGGAAAGACAGGCCGCGTTCGACCAAGTCTGATGTGTCCTCGGGTCCGATGGTCTCCTCCGGATGTTGAGCTTGGCCTCGTGCATCGGGGTCGCCGACATTCAGACCGAGTCACGAGGTCAATGTTTGAGATGCGCCACCGGAGCGGCCCTCGATCGCAGCTGGTCTTCGACGTTTGATGAAGCGATAGATAGATGAGCACCGCTCCACATCATCACTACCCCGCGCGGGCACCATGACAACGGCTGCCAGGCGGGTGCTGCTGCGTCAAGCGCGACAAGCGCAGAATCGCCCCGCGTCGACAGGTCGACAGATCCTGCAAAGCACAGCCAAAATTTG
>JADGPN010000387.1 GCA_017882465.1 Solirubrobacteraceae bacterium | reverse complement strand
GCGAAGTCGGTTCGCGCCAACGCCCCGCAGGCGGTCATCTGCATCGACCCGTATCACGTTTATCTCCAGTCGCGCGTTATCTGCAGTCGGGGCGCAGGATTGGGCTGACCGCCCGTAGATGCTGGCCTCGCGCGGCGAGGGACTGCGCATAATCGTTGGCTGCGGTCGAGGCTTCCGGTTCGTTCTTGTTGATCGGATCGGAGGCGTTGATGAGGTCGCATCTGTGGGTTGCGAAGGGGCCGGGACCGTTGGCGGCGTATGCGGAGGGGTATGGGCAGTGGTTGCAGGCGCGGGGCTACTCGCCGGGAGTGGCTAGGCGCAGGTTGTGGCAGTTGAGCCAGCTGAGCTGCTGGCTTGAGCGGGAAGGGTGGGATGTCGAGGAGTGGACCGGGGAGACGGCGGCGCGGTTCGCGGCGGGGCTGCAAGCGGCCGGCTACCGCTCGTATCTGTCGCGGTTGAGTTTGCGGGTGCCGCTCGCGTATCTGCGGGAGCTCGGTGTGATGCCGGCGCCGCAGCTGGTGGCGGGGCCGGTCGAGGAGTTGCTCGCTGATCTCCGCACGTTTCTGGCGCGGGAGCGGGGGCTGGTCGCGGGGACGATCAGGAACTATGTGCGTGCTGGAAGGGTGTTTCTCGAGGATCGCGTCGAGCGGGTCGGCGGGCTTGAGCTGCAGCGGTTGGCGGCCGGGGATGTGACCGCGTTCCTCGCTCGGGAGTGCCCGCGACGGACGGTGTCCGGCGCGATGGATCTGGCCGCGAACCTGCGGGCGCTGCTGCGGTATCTGCATGTCGTGGGGTTGATCGACGCGCCGTTGGTGTGGGCGGTCCCGAAGGTCGCGGATCTGAGGGGCCGGTCGCTGCCGAAGGGGTTGGAGCCCGAGGCGGTCACCGCGATGCTGGAGGCTTGTGATCGGGAGCGGCTGATCGGCCGGCGTGATCTCGCGATCCTGCTGCTGCTCACCAGGTTGGGGTTGCGGGCCGGGGAGGTCGCCGCGATCACCCTTGACGATGTTGATTGGCGGGCGGGTGAGTTGTTGGTGCACGGCAAGGGGCACCGGCAGGACGGGATGCCGTTGCCCGTCGATCTGGGCGAGGCGCTCGTGTCGTATCTACGCTTGCGCCCGAGCAGCGAACATCGCCGGCTGTTCTTGTGCGTGTTGGCGCCGTTCGGGCCGATCACCAGCAGCGTCGTCCTGAACGTCGTGCGTCGTGCGTGCCGGCGGGCGGGGGTGCCGGAGGTCGGACCGCATCGACTGCGGCACACGGCCGCGACCGAGATGCTCCGTGCGCGAGTATCGCTTGAGGAGATCGCGCAGGTGCTGCGTCATCGCCAGCTCGTGTCGACTGCTCATTACGCGCGGGTGGATCGAGACTCGCTCCGTCCGCTGGCGCTGCCGTGGCCGGGAGACCGGTCATGACCCCGCTGCGTCAGGCGCTCGATGACTATCTCGCGATTCGTCGCCAGCTCGGGTTCAAGCTCGAGGTCGACGGGCGGCTGCTCGAGCGGTTTGTCGCGTTCGTCGACCAGTCAGGGGAGAGCAGGGTCACGACCGATCTCGCGCTCGCGTGGGCCAAACAGCCGACAGGGGTCAACCCGCACCGCTTCACTCAGCGGCTCGGGATCGTCCGCCGGTTCGCCAGGTACCTCGCGACGCTCGACCCGGATACCGAGATCCCGCCGACCGATCTGCTCCCCGCCTCCCTGCAGCGGATCGCGCCATACATCTATTCGCCAGCTGAGATCGAGGCGCTGATCAGCGCCGCGGGCCGGCTGTCGCCGCCGGTTCGCGCGGCGACGATCGGGACGGTGATCGGGTTGCTCGCCGCGACCGGGATGCGGGTCGGGGAGGTGCTCGCGCTCGACGACACCGACGTCGACCTCGAGGGCGGGGTGATCACCGCGGTCGGGAAGTGGGGCAAACAGCGAGAGATCCCGGTGCACCCCAGCACCGTCGCAGCGCTTCGCGAGTACCAGCGAACCCGCGACTGCTACCGGCCAACCCGCCCGACCGCGTCGTTGTTCATCACCAGCTACGGCCAGCGGTTGACCAAAGGCGCGTTCGGATTCTCATTCCGCGGGTTGATCGCGGCGGTCGGCCTGGAAGGCGCCGGCGAGCGCGACCGGCCCCGCCCACACGATCTGCGCCATGCTTTTGCTGTCCGGACGCTGATCAACTGGCACCGCGACGGTGTCGATATCCGCCGTCAGCTGCCCTGGCTCTCAACGTATCTCGGGCACGTCTCGCCGGCCGATACGTTCTGGTACCTGGAGGGCGTCCCGGAGCTGCTCGCGCTCGCCGCCCGCGATCTCGACCAGCTGATCGCAGGTGAGCGATGACCGTGCTCGCCCCGAGCATGCAAGCGTGGTTCACCGACCGGTTGGTCAACCAGCGCGACGCGAGCCCGCGAACGATCACCGCCTACCGCGACACGATGCGACTGTTGCTCACGTTCGCCAGCGAGCAGACCGGGAAGCTACCCAGCCGCCTGGATATCGACGATCTCGACGCGCCGATGATCGGCGCGTTCCTCGATCACCTCGAACAGGATCGCGGGAACAGTCCGCGGACCCGCAACGCGCGGCTGGCGGCGATCCACTCGCTCTACCGCTACTGCGCGCTGCGACATCCCGAGCACGCGCACACGATCGCGCGGGTGATCGAGATCCCGAACAAGCGCTACGACCGCACGATCGTGTCCTACCTCGAGCAGCACGAGATCAAAGCGCTCCTGCGCGCTCCCGACACAACGACATGGCTCGGTCGCCGCGACCACGCGCTACTGCTGACAGCGATCCAGACCGGCCTGCGTGTCTCAGAACTCGTGAACCTCCGCATCGAGCACGTCCGGCTTGACACCGGCGCGAGCGTCAAAGTGCTCGGCAAACGCCGGAAACAGCGCGTCGCGCCACTCACACCTGACACCGTCCGCGTCATGCGCGCCTGGCTCAAAGAACGCCAAGGAGAGGCTGACGACCCCGTGTTCCCAACCCGGCAAGGACGACCACTGACCCCGAAAGCCGTCGCGTGGCTACTCGACAAGCACACCAGCGCCGCAGCCGCCCGCTGCCCGTCGCTGGCCAGCAAGCACGTCACGCCGCACACCCTGCGACACACCAACGCGATGCTGCTGCTGGCCAAGAACGACATCGCGACCGTCGCCCTATGGCTCGGGCACGAAAGCATCACCTCGACCGAGATCTACCTCCACGCCGACAACAACATCAAACAAAAGGCGATCGAAAACGTGGCGCCACCCGGCACCCCGCCGGGCCGATACAAGCCACCCGACCAGCTCCTCGCGTTCCTCGAAGGCCTCTGAATTATCAGAAGCCCCGACCCGCGAACCCCAGCCATCACGGGAGAAACCGACCAGCCAGCCGCTCGACTTCAGATAACGCGCGACTGGAGATAAACGTGGTAGGGGTCAATGCAGCGAACGGCCTGTGGCGCGTGCTCGCGGACGCTCTTGGCGTACCCGCCGGTCATGTCCATCGAGACCGCCGTCAGCCGGGACGCGCGCGCGAAGATCGCGGGCTCGATCTCGCTGCCGTCCTGAAGCCATGCGCCGGGGATGCCCTCGCCGGCCGGGACGGTCGGGCACGGACCGAACGGGACCATGATCGCCGGCTCAGGCTCCCACGAGGGCTGCCCGGCGTGCGCCGGCGGGTCCTCAGGCAGCGGGTCGAGCTCGGCGAAGAACGCATCGGCGGCGGCCTGGCCCTTACCCTCGGTGCCCCACACCACGCACCCGCGCGCGTGGTCGGCGATGAGCGTGAGGTACCGATGGCCCTTGCGCCACGCGACCTCGTCGATCGAGATCTCAAACAGCTCCCGGAGCCGGTCGGCCTGGGCGAGATGCTCCTCGCCGACGCGCTTGATGACCCGCCCGACCGTCTGCCAGTCAATCCGTACCAGCCGCGTGATCGTCGTCTTATCGGCCTTCGTCGCCAGCCACGCGACGAGGTCGTCGAGGTCGCGCGTGAAACCGGCGCGGTGACGCGCGAACGGGACGCCCTCGACACGCACGCCGTGCTCGGGACAGCGCAGCTGACGCAGCGTCGCGCGGATCTCGAGTCGCCAGACGCCAAGGTCGAGATGGCGCCAGACCGACTCGTGATCCTGGATACCTTCGCGCGCCATCGTGGCGTACCCGCACACGGGGCAGACCAGCCGCTGGCGGCGCAGCGCGACGCGCACAACGACACGATCAGAACCGAACCGCACCCCGCGCACCCACACCCCCTCCAAGCGCAGCAGACGACAGAATGCGGTAGTGACGCGCACGGGCCAGACCTCCAGCTCGAGGAACTTGAACACCCGCGAG
>JADGPN010000089.1 GCA_017882465.1 Solirubrobacteraceae bacterium | reverse complement strand
CGCCAGCCGGCGACAGCATCAGCCACACCGCCAATGCTGAGCGGGTGCTGCGGTTGTTGACGATCGACGGCCTGCACTCGGTCCGGGTCCCGAGCAGCGGGGAGGAGGCGCTGCGCGATGTCGTCCGCGCCCGGGAGGCGGTCCGCGGCGATTTGATGCGCGCCCGGCAGCGACTTTCGAAGCTGCTGCTGCGACACGACGTCGTCTACGAGGACACCGCCAGCGCCTGGACGATCCGCCACCGCTCGTGGTTGACGAGCCTTGACCTGGGCCAGCGTGGCGCGCAGGTCACTCTGCTGGAGTATCTCGGCCAGGTCGACGCGATCGTGATCCGCCGCGACGGCGGCACGACCCATCTGGCCACCACGCGCGAGAGCCTCCGCGATCGACTGTAATGGCGACCGGTCGATGTGGCAGGAGCACCTGGACTGGCTCGCTGGCGCTGCTTATCGCGTGATAGCCGTCGACCTGCCCGGCATCGGAGAGGCAATCGTCGGCGGTGCAGCTCAGGCGCCCTGGGAGGATGTCCTGCAGACGCTCAGCAAGGGCTCATCGTTGCCGCACGTTTGTCGCGGCTTCCTACGGATGAGGGCGCCCCCTGTCGGTCCGATAGAGCGCGTAGGTGGTCCCCTGCCCGGTCTTGATCTCTCCGCTACCCTCACAGCCACGCGCCGGCGTCTGACCGGCGCGGTGGCCCACGGGTTTCCAGCGGTCGATCCAGCCGCGGAGATCGATCCGCTGGAGGCGGAGTTTCGGCTCCATTCGGTGACGGCGGGTGCGGTGGTCACCGTGATCGTCTGCATCCCGGCGCTGTTCTACGTCATGACCTCAGCTCGTGAGAGCGGCAAGATCCTGCTTCTCGCCGCGTGGGCGACGGCGCTCGTCGGCGCCGTCATCGCGTTGGTGCTGCCCTGGGAAGGCATCATCCGCTCCTCGTGGCGAGAGCCGGTGTTCCTCATTTGGACGCTTCTCGACCTCTGCCTGATCGGACTAACCGTCGTTGCGGACGGCGGCCCGAGCAGCCCGATAACCGTTCTGTTCTTCGTCCCGATCGTATTCGTCGGCGCCTCCTATCCGACCTGGTCGGTCAAGCTCGTCAGCTTCCTCGCCCTGGCCGGCTACGCAGGCTTGGCCGTGGCCTACCACGAGCCCTTGGGCGCCGCGGTGCTCGTGCTCGGGGGCCTGGAGAGTACAGCGCTCATGAGCTGGTGGCAGGCCCACAATCACGAACGGCGTCGATGCGAGTTGGCCCGAGCGTCCGTGACCGACCCGCTCACCGGCGCCCTGAACCGCCGCGGCCTCGACGCCGCCGCGGCGGCCGAGCTGGCCGCGGTCGATCGCTTCGGCCGGCCGGTCGCCCTGATGATCATCGATCTCGACAACTTCAAGACCTACAACGACACCTACGGACACATCGCCGGAGACGAACTGCTCGCCTGGACTGCCGACCGCATCCGCATAGCGCTTCGCCCCTCGGATGCGCTCTGCCGAGTCGGCGGCGACGAGTTCGCGGTGCTGGTCGCCAACGCCGACGTGAGCGCCGCGGAGCCCCTGGTCCACCGCATTCAGGCGGCCTGCTCGCATCGCGCGCCGCACTGCACCGGCATCGCCAGCGCTCCGGCGGACGGGCACGATTTCGACTCGCTCTACCGCGCTGCCGACCATGCCCTCTACCAGGCAAAGGGCCATCGCCAGCCGGCCCCTCTGGCCGCCGGCGCGGCCGTCGCTGCGCCGCACCAAGCTCCTGGTCCTCCTCACGTCGAGGTCCGCCGATACCGATACATGACTCACAATGGGTCGCGAGCGGCAGGCGGCGATGCGGCACGAATCCATCGGGTTGGATGAACGCCATGCGAACACGCAGGACACCGCCCGCGTCAATAGCTCGAATCGGCGAGACCGACAAGCTCACCTGGCTCTCGCGGGCGCTCAGCCTGACCGGGCTGGCGATTTCCGGTTATCTGGCCTACACCTATTTGCGCCATCAGGCACCCGTCTGCGTTGGCGGCTCGCAGGGCTGCTTGAAGGTCGAGCAGTCTCGGTATGCCCGCCCCTTCGGCATCCCGATGCCGCTGTTCGGGGTGGCCGCCTACCTGATCCTGTTCGTCACGGCCTGCATGAGGGGCCAGCGGGCGCGAACCGCCGGGATGGTGCTGACGGTGATCGCCTTCGCCACGAGCATCTGCCTGGCCTACCTGGAGCTCGAGGTCATCCACGCGATTTGCTACTGGTGTGTCGGCTCGGCCGTGTGCGCGGCTCTGCACGTCATCGTGAACTCCGCGCGGTACGTGCGCGGCGATCCCGATCAAACGCTGCCGTCCCCGTCGCTGGGACCGCCATTGTTGTCGGCGTCGATGTCGCCACCGTTGCCCTGAGGGATACCGCCGCTCGGGGCGGGCGGCGGTGACGGTGGTGTGGTCGCGGTCGACGGCGACGGCGGGGGGGCGAGCACCACCAGGAGGCGATGGCGCCCCGGAACGAGGTCGTGGAAGGTGATCCGAGCGGATCCGCGCCTGGCCCGATCGCCATCCAGGACGTGGCGGGACAGCTGAGAACCAGCGAATCGTGCGCCGGTGACCGCGACACGCCACGGTCACCGTCTGGCCGGTCGTCCCGGGCGGCAATCGCACTGTCGGAGGCGAACTGCGGAACCTCGATGGTCTTGGTCTGCGCCGCCCTGGGCCGCACCGCCTACAGGTGGTCGTGCAGGTATCCGTGCTGCTGGAGCTCGCGGACGGCTTCGTGCTGGCGGTCGGTGAGAAATCGGAGCCGCGCGCTCAGATCCCGTAGCTCTGCTTCGGCCGCCTGCTCGCGCCGTCGCACGGCCATCAGCTGTCGGTGCTCGATGTCGAGCAGGCGAGCACTCTTGACATCGGCGCTCACCTCATCGATGGGCCCGGCTGGAGCAGCGCCGCTACAGCCCAACGCAATCGGCACCCGAAGCACCAGCCCCTCTGGGTGTCTGGGCAGCGCGTCCTGGACCGATGGGTCCCAGGCGGCGATGCGCTTGGCGAGCATCCGCCCCACCGCCCGGCCTGGCGGCCACCACAGGCACCGCGTGGAAGGCTCGTGCGTCCCAGCCGGGTTCTCGGCCGCCCACCGGTCACGCTGCCCGGTGAGGATCATGCCGGTCAGCTCAACCGGACCCGACGAGGAGGCGGATCCTGTCCCCGTCGCGGCGGCGATCGCCGCCATTGCGGTGTCGGCCTGCCGGGCGCCGAGCGCGCTGTGCTCGAGCGCGGCGGCGACGCACCCGCCTGCTGCCCACACCCGCTCGCTGCCGCAGACCTTGAGCGTCTCGTCGACCTCGACGAAGCCGATGGCGTCGGTCCTCACACCGGCGATGAACGGCCCGACGACGGTCGGTAGCGAGATCATGCGATCGAACTGTGCGGACGCGCCGGCCCCCATGCGCACGGTCGCCGGATCGGTGGGCTTGCCGATCAGCGCGTCGGGCTCACCCGGCTCCTCGGCCACGAGCATCACGCCGGCAAGCGCGTGCGGATCACCGCCATGCTCCGGCTCTCCGTCGCGCCGGGGCTCATCAACCACCTCGACGCCGACGATCACCTTGATTCCCGCTGCGTCGAGCTCGCGAACGACCGCCTCCGTGGCGGCCGACCCGAGTGCACCCAGCGGTTGCTCCTCGGCGGTGATGAGCGTGACCTGGGCGGGTGTCGGCCGGACAGCCCAAGCCAGGACCAGAGCCAGCTCGTAGGCCGGAACGGGCCAGCGCACACCCCGAGGTACGACCACGGCCACGCTCCGCGCGTCACCGGTCCGGATGTCCGAGATGATCTGGTCAAGGAAGCCGGGGTCGCCGCCACGCTGCCAGATGTACCCTTGGCTCAGGGCCCGCTTGGACCGCACTCCGGGGGCCAGCAGCAGGAAATCGAAGTCCACCGTGTCGCCATCTCGCGTGAGCACGGTTCGCTCAGCCTGACGTACCACCTCGGCGCGGTCGGCCACCCACGTTGCTCCGGCCTCGGCAACGACGTCCGCGATCGCGAGACTGCGCTCCTGAGCCGGACGGAACAGCGAGTCGTGGCTCATCGGCCGATAACGGAAATCACGCTCGGGAGCGATCAACCGCAGCTCAGCATCGGGGCCGAGCTCCTCGCGCGCTGCGAGCAGGGCTTCCAGGCCCGCGGTTCCGGCGCCGACGACGCAGATCACGGGTCCGGTCACGTGCCCGCCCCCCTCAGACCGGCTGCGTCAGTGGCTGGTCTTGCAATCGGGGCGGTGCCGCGCTGCCGGGCGTGAGCAGATTCCATCTCTCCGCCAGGTTAGTCGCGTGAGGCGACCCGCTGATCGAGTTCCTCGCGCGGTACCCCGTCTTCCACGTCGGCTCCCCCTGAGGCTTGATGGGATCATCCAGAGCATGTCCGATGATCAGAGCGTGTTTGAGCTGACGTCCTGGGAGCGCGACCTTGGGTCCGCGCGGGGGACGCGGTTGGGGCCGGGAGCGGGAAGCTCCGAGCTCGGGTGCTCGGTGTATGAGCTCGATGCCGGCGGTCAGGCAGCGCCATATCACCTGCATCATGCCAACGAGGAGCTGCTGGTGGTGCTCGACGGAGAGCTCGAGCTGCGCACGCCGGATGGCACCCGCACGGTCCGGAAGGGGGCCGTGGTCGGCTTTCCGGCCGGGCCCACGGGCGCACATCGCCTGCGCAACGTGTCCGGCGCCAAGGCCCGGTACCTGCTGGTGTCGACGATGCGCTTCCCCGAGGTCGCCGAGCAGCTCGACACGGGAACCGTCCTCGCGATGCCGGGACCGGCGGCCGGGTGGGCGTTTCCGGCCGGCGCCGATGGCGACTACCTGGCTCTCACCCTCGCCGCCATCCAAGCCGAGCCGGCCGGCTGACGCGTCTCAGGCACCGTCGGCGGCGTGCGTCCGGCGCTTCTCGAGCTCGGCGACGATCGCCTCCCCGAGGCCGCGCAGGAAGAGCACGTCCCGCTCGCCCAGCAACGGCTTCTGCTCGTGGGCCAGGCAGCAGAGCACGTACAGGCGCGCGTCCAGCGCCGTCAGCGGAACCCCGATGTAGGCGCCGACGCGACCGGCATGCGTGATCGGGAGATCCTTCAGCTGCTCATCGATAAGGGCGTCCGGCACCACGTTCGAGATCCGCCCGGTGAGCAGGCGGTGACAGTAGGTTTCCTCGATCGGCATCGCGGCGCCCGGCGCCAGGCCGAACGATCCATCGCCGGCCACGAACCGCACCACCTCGCTCCCGCCGCAGGCCTCTCCGAGCACGGCGACGTCCATCTCGATCTCCGACCGGGCCAGCTCCAGAGCGGCGATGATCGGATCCCTCTGTGAGCGCTGGGGGAGGCGATGCAACCTGGTGGCGCTCGCACGGTCCTCGAGGCCGGCGGCGGGAGGCCCCGAGGCCGGCTTCCCGCGCGGGTCCGCCACGGGCTCAGGCACCCGCCAGCGGGATCGAGGGTCGATATGAAGGTCGCGCATGCCGCGTTCGCCGGCGTGTTGCCCGTTGGTGGTGGGCGGACGGCTCGCGATCCTAACAGGATCGCAACCAGTCGTGGCAAGGTTGGACCGACGTTGGACACCCGTAGCCGGCTGAGGCTCAGCGACGGCAGCGAGCAGGCTTCGAGACCCACCGCCTCGATCGCTCCGGCGCGGTAGCTGACGGCCGTGGTGCGCACGGCTGACTGAACCCACGACGGCCTGCCAATCCGTGCCGCCGCCGTACATTGGGTGCTCACCGGTCGGCCTGCTGTTCGACCTGCAGGGCCCCAAGCGACGGCTGGCCGCGGACACGGCCACCAGGACCCTGCGGCCAGGAAACGCGGTCGTCTTCCGCGGGTCCGGTCGTGCGGGTGCGAACGAGCTGATCGTCGACTACGCGGACTTTCCCAGCCTGGTGACCGACCGCTCGGACATCGTGATCGGTGACGGCGTGCCGCGCTGCGCCGCCGAGGAGGTGGAGGGCGACCGAGTGCTGGCCCGAGCGATGACCTCTGGGGCGGTGTCCGCCCGCAAGGGCGTGAACGTCACCTATGCGCGACCGAATCTGCCGGCGATCACCGACAAGGATGCGGCCGACCTCGCGGTGGCCGTCGAGGCGGGTGCGGACTTCGTCGCGCTGTCGTTCGTGCGCGGGGCCGCGGACATCTTGAACCTGAGAGATCGCCTTCGGGGCCTGGGTTCTCCCGCCAGGACGATCGAAAAGATCGAAAAGATCGAGGCGCACGAGCATCTCGATGAGATCCTCGCCGTGTCCGATGGGGTGATGGTCGCCCGCGGCGACTACGGCGTCGAAGCCGGGATGGCCCGAGTCCCGCTGATGCAAAAGGACACGATCGCCCGCGCGACCAACGTTGGCAAGCTCGTGATCACGGCCACGCAGATGCTCGAGTCAATGATCCACCCGCCTGAGCCGACGCGCGCCGAGGCGGTCGACGTGGCCGCCCTGATCATCCCGACGGCGACCGGCGGGGGTCCTCGTACAGGCGCCAAGTACCGCTCGGACCGCCCGATCATCGCCCTCGCCGACGACCCTGTCGTGTGCAACCAGCTGATGCTCGAGTGGGGCGTGCATCCGATCACGCTCGGCCCGGCTGACTCAGTCGACGCCCTGGTGGAGTGCGCCCTGCTCGCCGGTCGCGATCTCGCCGGTCTGCCGTCCGGGGCGCGCGTCGTGCTGACGGCCGGGCGCCGGACGCGCACCCCGGGGGCCACGAGCCTGATCATGGTCCGCGAGATTCCCTGAGTCGGCCGCCATCCCTGGCCACAACCGAGCTCGCATGGCGCCGACCGGGGCGTAGTCTCCCCCGCCACGATTGGGAGTTCACCCGGATGGCGCGGGGCCCGGGGTGGCATAGCGTCGCGTTCGACAGGCGGAGGCTGAGGCTACTGGGAGGTCAGGCACGGCTCGGTTCATCGGCTTTCGCGAAGTTACCTGAGGGGACCCAGGTCCCGAAAGTGGTGGAGCCGATGCCCGCAGCAAAAGCAAAACCCCGCCCAGCGGCCAAGAAGGCAGCTGCGGCCAAGCGCCCGGCGGCCAAGAAGGCTGCGTCCGCGGCCAAGCGCTCCGCGCCCGCTGCCAAGCGCCCAGCGGCACGGAGCCAGCATAAGGACAAGAACCCGGTCCAGCTGTCCGCGGAGCTGTCCGAGGATGTGCTGCAGTCGCTCGAGGACGGAGCGAAGGCCGCCATCGAGGCGGTGCGCAACTTCGTCGAGACGGTCGACGAGGCGTTGCCGCTGCACGGCGACGGCCCTTCGAAGCGTGAGGAGATCACCGACTCGGCCCTGGAGATGGCGCAGCGGCTGGTCACCACGCAGTACGACTTCCTGCGCAAGGTCGTCGACAGCGCCACCAAGGCGCTACCGGGCGGGGACGGCAGGAAGTAGCCCGCCGGCGGGGAGCGACCGGCCTCAGGGTCGGGCGCTCCCGTCAGGCCCGGCGTCTGAGGCCCCGGCGTCTGAGGCGTACCGAGTCGAGCGCCCTTCGCGCCGCTCGGGCCGGCGGCGATGCCGGGCTAGTTGAGGTGGCCTTCGTCCGTACGCGGATGGTTGAAATACCTGAAGCCGGTAAAGCTCTGAGAGTATGGTATTTCCCATCAGCCCAAACCGCCCGAACCGCCGACCGGTCGCGGCGGTGACGGCGGTGACGGCGGTGCCGGGGCGAGGACACGGACCAGCGCCGAGGCGACGTTGCCTGCCATCGACTGCTCCTGGGTCGCCGTACCTGCCACGGCTCGGTTGACGAGCGTACGCGCGGTGGTGAGCACTTGCAGGCGCAGCGTGACCGTGACCTTGGCGCCCTTATTGAGCGTGCCCAATGAGCAGACGACCGGCAGCCGGCTGCGACAGGTACCTGCACTGGGGTGTACCGACACCACGCGTACCGAGCCGAGCGGCTGGTCATCGAGCATCACGCTCTCGGCCGGGTCCGGGCCGAGGTTGGCGACCGCGATCGTGTAGCTGACCACGGCGCCGCGGATCACGCTGGCCACAGACGCGTGTTTGGTGACGACGAGATCGCTGAGCTGGTACTCGGGCCGAGCGGGATTGTCCGGATTGTCCGGATTCACCGGAGGCACGATCGGGGGCGGGTCGATCGGTGTCGGCGGCGGCGGCGGAGTGGGCGAGAAGCTGTTGGTGAACACGCAGTGGGCGGAGGGCTGGGCTCTGGTCAGGGCGACTCTGACCAGCTCCTGCGAGAAGGGCGTCAGCTCTCCGTTGCACTCCACCGCGGTCAGCGACCAATCGCCAGCGGGGCTGCCTGCCGGCGCCTGCTCGGTGATCCTGTACGCGCCGAGCCGGAGGTGATCGGTTGTGTCCGCGGGGGTGTCGGGCACGGACGGGAACGCAGCTCCCGGGGCGGTCGTCGTCGCAGTCTGGCGATACTCGGACTCGAGCCCGCTCAGCGGAGCGATCAGGAAAGCAGCGGTCCCGGTCGCCCCCACGGTCACTTTCGCCAGGGAAATCGACCCTCGCGGGACGAACGAGTTGACGAACGTGCAGGTCACGCTGCTGCCGCTTGGGACGTCGACCTGCACGGGCGGGCCGGCCGTTTCCGTCACCCCGTTACAGCGGATCTGACGAGAGCGCCACTGCCCATCAGGAGAGGAAGGCTCGCGCTCGCGAATCACATAGCGGCCCGGAGGAAGCGTGTCGAGAGAGGGAATCGCATCGGCGGCCACACCGGGCGCGACGGTCGTGGCGGTGACGCGATGCGTGCTGCCGGTCCCCGATACCGGTGTGACCACGTAGCTGAATTGGCCCACGCCACCCCGCGTCAGCTTTCGAATCGTGAGCCCGCCGGGGGGTGGCACGTAACTGTTCAGGTAGGTACAGGTGACGTGCTCCTCGGCCACGAGATGGATCGACGCGGTCGATCCGGTGACGGTGACAGTGCTCCTCCCCGGGCCACCGGCAGGCGTCTTCGCCTGGCAGCTGATGCCGGCGGGCCGATAGTCGGCGACGGCGCCCTCGGTGACCGTCCAGGTCGAGCCGCCGGCACGGTAGAAGTCCTTGGATCCGCCCGAGCGGAGCTGGAACCCGCCGGGGGTGTAGGAGATGCTGCCGGTGTACGGGAAGGACGGGTCATCTCCGGCCGGAGCGCCCGTCACCTGCTTGCGGATCGTGATGATCCCGGCCGTCGGCGGTGGCGTCACATACAGGCCATAGCAGAACACGTGCCGGACACCCGTCGGGAAGAACACGTACTCGACGTTGTCACCGTTGAGGTTGTCGGTGGCGCAGCGCAGGGCTCCGAACCCGTACCGAGGGCCGGGGAACCGCTGGGTCAGGACCGGGTCGGACGGCCTACCGCCCTGGACCCAGAGCTGGTTGCGGCTTCCCGCCTGCGCCCGCTCGTGTGGCGTCAGCTCGATGGTCGTCGCGCCGGCGAGCTGCTGACTGTCCACCCGCACACCGTCCTGATCGAGCAATGGGGTCTGTCTCTGGGTGACGATCGGGGCACGCGCGAACGGCTTCGTGACCACCGAGAGCGATCCCCACGGCCCGGTGACGGCACGAGTCCGGTAACCGGTGCCGAGCGTGAACTCCCAGCTCGGCAGGGGGACGCACCTATCTTGCGGCGGAATGCCCTCGGCGTTCGGATTGACGAGTTGCCCGCTGTCTCCATACTGCGTGTTCGGGCCCAGGTCCTTGAGACTCTCGAGGATGTCGTTACGCGCCCGGTTGGCGAAGATGTCCGAATAGGCGGGACACGAGCGAGCCACGAAGGTGACGAAATACCCGGAGCCGTGAGCTGAGGCGATCCTCGCTCCGGTGGCCAGCAGCGCCGCGCACAGCAACGGCGCTAGGGTCAGGACTCGAACTGCGCGGACAAGACGATGATCTCGCCTTGTGCGCCGCACCGCGAACCGTGGAGCTTGCCAGACCATGCTCCGATGACTGTAGTCCGGCGATCGCGACCGATCGTCCATTTTTCCAGATCGTGAACTGCGCAACCAGTCGCGGTGGCATGCCGATCGAGCGCAGTTAGCCCCGGGGTGACGGAGAACGGGGCCGGTGCTACGGGGCGGACGACGCCGCCAGACGCGAGGGCTCGAGCTCCATGACCTCGGCCAGCAGCTCGTAGGAGCGCCGGCGGGCGCCGTGGTCGTGCGTGATCGTGACCACGATCACCTCCTCGGCGCCGTACTCCCGGGCCAGCGCCTCGATGCCGGTGCGAACCGTGTCCGGCGAGCCGATGATGCCACGGCGGCCCGGCAGCGCGCCTGTGGTCGGCTTGCCCTCGCGGGCGAGGAACTCGGCCGCGTTCTCGGGCGAGGGCACCGCGATCAGCTGCCCCCGGCGCAGGAGCGTGAGCGTCATGCGGCTACTGGTCGCCAGGTACTGCGCCTCCTCGTCGGTCGGCCCGCACAGGACCCAGGAGGCGACTGCGACCTTCGCTGCCGGCAGGTCGCGCTGGGGGACGAAGCGCTGCCGGTAGAGCGCGGCGATCTCTCCCCCGCCCGGATTGATGAAGTCAGCGAAGGCATACGGCAGCCCCAGCTCGGCGGCCCAGAGCCCGCTCTGGGGCGAGGATCCGAGCAGCCACGGGGACGGAAGCTCGGGGAGGCCGGGGAGCGTCGCCGCGAGGCGCCGGAACGGGTGGTCGGGGGGCAGGTTGTTGTCGAAGTAGCCCAGCAGCTCGGCGAGCTGCTGGGGGAAGTCGTCGGGCGCCGCGTCGCGGCGATCGCGCTGCAGGGCGAACGTCGTCAGCGGGTCGGTTCCCGCGGCGCGGCCGATGCCGAGATCGATGCGGCCGGGAAACAGCGCGGCGAGAATAGTGAACGTCTCGGCCACCTTGAGCGGGCTGTAGTGGGGCAGCATCACGCCGCCGCTGCCGACCCGGATCCGCTCGGTGGCCGCCGCCACCGGTCCGATCAGCGCCTCGGGCCCGGCGCTCGCGAGCATCGGGCCGCCGTGGTGCTCGGCCACCCAGTATCGGTCGTAACCGAGCTGATCGGCCAGCCGAGCGAGGTCCACCGTGTTGCGCAGGGCATCCGCGCCGGTCGAGCCCGCGGCAATCGGCGACTGGTCGAGTACCGAAATCTGCATGCTCTCGATACTACGCAGCCCGATCGGCCGGCCCTGCCGGCGAGCGCGGGATGCGGTCTTCACGAGATCGTTATGGCCCGGACCGGCTTCTGCACACGGTCTTGACAACTACCGGCCGAGACTCGGTTGCAACGGCATCAGGCCGTGCCATCGATCCGCCGAGGAGCTGCCCGATGACGGGTGCCGGCTGCGCCCAGATCGTCATCTTCGTCGTCGTGCTGACGGCGCTCACCCCGCCGCTCGGTGGCTACATGGCGCGGATCTACGGGGGTCAGGCCGTCGCGCTGACGCGCGTGCTGGGGCCGGTGGAACGGCTGCTGTACCGGCTCCTGCGGGTGACGGCGAACGAGGAGCAGGACTGGAGGCAGTACGCGCGCTCGCTGCTGATGTTCAGCCTGGCGAGCTGGCTCGTCCTGTACGCGGTGCTGCGCACGCAGGGCATCCACCCGTTCAACCCGCAGGGCTTCTCGTCCGGTCCCTGGGGTCTCTCCTTCAACACCGCGTCGTCGTTCGTGAGCAACACGAGCTGGCAGTACTACGGCGGCGAGACCACGCTGTCGTACTTCTCGCAGATGGCCGGCATCACGGTGGCCAGCTTCAGCTCGTGCGCAGTCGGGATGGCGGTGGCAGTGGCGCTCATCCGCGGACTCGTGCGGCGGGGCACACGGCTGCTCGGCAACTTCTGGGTCGACCTGACCCGCTCGTTGCTGTACGTGCTGCTACCGCTGTCAGTGGTCGGTGGCTTGTTCCTCGTCTCGCAGGGAGCGCTCCAGAACCTCTCCCACTATCTGCGGGTGACCGGCCCGACCCACCTCGGTCAGACGATCGCCATGGGACCGGTGGGATCGCAGGAGGCGATCAAGCTCCTGTCCGGCGACGGTGGCGGATTCTTCAACACCAACTCGGCGCACCCGTTCGAGAACCCGACCGGCCTCGCCAGCGTCGTCGAGGCCCTGCTGATGCTGCTGATCCCGGCCGCGATGACGAACACCTTCGGCCGCATGGTCGGGCGCACGCGCCAGGGCTGGGCGCTGTACTCGGCCATGCTCGTGCTGTTCGTTGCCGGGGTCGGGGTCCTGTACACGGCCGAAGCCCACCGCACCCCCGCGATGCACGCCGCCGGACTGCACGGCGCCAACCTGCAGGACAAGGAGCAGCGCTTCGGGACGGCCGGGTCGGCGCTGTTCGTGGCCGCGGGCTCGGGAGCGCGGTGGCGACGTCGAACATCATGACCGGCGAGGTGATCTTCGGCGGTCCCGGCTCGGGTCTGTTCGGAATGCTGCTGCTGGTCGTGCTCGCCGTGAGTCGCTGTACGCCTACCTCTCCCAGGCCAACAACAACGGGTCGGCGTTGGCCGGCTACACCGGCTTCATACAGCCGAACCCAGGCAACGTCGGCTCGCACGGAATCGCCTTCGCGGACATCGCCGGCGGCGTGGTGATGACGCTCGGTCGGTTCGTGCCGATCCTGTTCGTTCTCGCGCTCGCCGGCTCGCTCGCCCCAGGCCGGGTGACGCCGGCAGGCCTCGGGACGCTGCGCACCGACACACCCACGTTCGTCTTCCTCCTGATCGGGTTCGTGATCGTCTTCGCGCTGCTCAACTTCCTCGCTGCGCTGTTCCTGGGACCACTCGACCAGGCCCTGACACCGCATCTGTACCCGTAGGCGCGGGCAGCTGATCGAGGCCGGGATAGAGCCCGGCGACGATCCAGCCGATCGAGGCCCTCGCAGCGATCGGGCAGCGCCGAACCCGTCGCCGCCGCCATGCGGTAGTGTCGGAGCGGGGAGCCGCGGGACCGTTCCCGGTGGCGGAGAAGAGGTGGAAGGAGGCCTGATGGATCCACAACAGATCGGGGTCGGCATGCTCGGCTACGCGTTCATGGGCAAGGCGCACTCGAACGCCTACCGGACGATCGAGTACATGACCTGGCCGCCACCGCTACGCCCGGCGCTGGTGGCGATCGCCGGCCGCAACCAGGACGCAGTCGCCGAGGCGGCGCGCCGGTACGGCTTCGCCGAGCCGATCAGCGACTGGCGGGCGCTGGTGACCGACGACCGGATCGGCCTGCTCGACAACACGGGTCCGAACAACCTTCACGCGGAACCGACGATCGCCGCGGCGGAGGCCGGTAAGCACGTGCTGTGCGAGAAGCCACTCGGGCGCACCGCCGATGAGGCGTTCGAGATCTGGCGGCGCACCGCCGCGGCCGAGGTCAAGCACATGTGCGCGTTCAACTACCGCTTCGTCCCCGCGGTGCGCCTCGCCCGCGAGATGATCGAGGCCGGCGAGATCGGCGAGATCTATCACTTCCGCGCTCGCTATCTGCAGGAGTGGATCATCGATCCGAAGTTCGAGATGGTGTGGAGGCTGAACAAGGACGAGGCCGGCTCCGGCGCCCTTGGAGACCTCGGCGCGCACGTGGTCGACCTCGCGCGGTTCCTGGTTGGTGAGATCTCCGACGTGTCGGGTCTGACGCGCACGTTCATCAGCGATCGCCCCGGGGGCCACGTCGACGTCGACGATGCGTTCGAGTCGGTGGTCAGCTTCGAGAACGGCGCAGCCGGGACGATCGAGGCCTCGCGTCTCTGCCACGGACGACGGAATGCCATGACCTTCGAGATCAACGGCTCCAAGGGCTCGGTCGTGTTCGAGCTCGAGCGGCTCAACGAGCTCCAGGTGTACCTGGCCGGCTCGCGCCCGGGCGACCGCGCCCAGGGCTTCCGGCAGGTCCTCGTGAGCGAGGCCGACCACCCGTTCTGGGAGTGGTGGTGGCCGCAGGGTCACATCCTCGGCTGGGAGCACACCTTCGTGCACGAGATCCATCACCTGTTGCGGGTGATTGCCGACGACGGGGACGTGCGCCCCTACGGCGCAGACTTCGAAGACGGCTACCGTGCCGCCGAGGTGTGCGACGCGATCGTACGCTCCAGCGAGACCGGCCGGCGTGAAGAGATCAGCTACCGCAGCCTGTGAGGAGAACCCATGCCAGACCCATTCGCGCCGGCGCCCGGTGACCGCTTCTCCTTCGGCCTGTGGACCGTGGGGCACCGCGGCCACGATCCGTTCGGACTGCCGACCCGGCCGCCGATCGAGCCCGAGGCGATCGTCAACCGCCTGGCTGAAGTGGGAGCGTGGGGAGTCTGCCTGCACGACGAGGACCTGATCCCGTTCGGCACGCCGGCCGCCGCACGCGACCGGGTCGTGGCCCGGTTCAAGCAGGCGGTGCAGAGCGCCGGCCTGGTCGTGTCGATGGCCACGGTCAACCTGTTCACACAGCCCGTCTTCCGCGACGGCGCCTTCAC
>JADGPN010000386.1 GCA_017882465.1 Solirubrobacteraceae bacterium | reverse complement strand
ATGGATCGTCTGAGACCGATTCGACGAGCCGCGCGATTTGGGCTCCGAACCGGCGGTGGAGCTCGGCGCTGGTGGTCGCGGTCTTTTCGAGCACGTCGTGGAGCAGCCCGGCGACGATGATTTCGTCGGGCTGGCCGTCGCGGCGCAGCAGGGATCCCACCTCGATTGGATGCGCGATGAACGCCGCATGGTCGACCTCCCGGCGCTGACCGGCGTGGCGAGCTCGGGCGAACCTCAACGCGGCCTGTGCCATCGGCAGCCCGGCGAACTGGCCCGCGGCGCGCTGGGGCCGGGCGGTGGCAGTGCCGGGGGTCTCGTCGTTGTCTGCGCCTTTGGTCACGTCTGCGATCACGCCCTGAAATCGCCGCTTGTTACGGCTCGGAGTCCTTGCCTGGGCTCGTCGGATCGAGTCCGGGCGGGACGAGCTTGCCTGCGTCGATGTCCTTGGACAGCTTGGCCTTCTGCTCGAGATCGCCGGGATCGAGCACGCCGGAGCCGGCGGCATGCGCGATCGGGTCTCCGCCGCGGCCGCGGAGGATCACCGCGCAGCCGACGGCAATCGCGGCGCCGAGCAGCGGCCCGGCGACGTACACCCAGTAGGCGGTCCAGTCGCCGCTGACCAGAGCAGGGCCGAACGATCGTGCCGGGTTCATCGAGGTGCCGCTGACCGGGGCCGACCACAGTCCGGCCAGCGCGATGTAGCCACCGACCCCGAGCGCGCCGATCGCCCCGACGTTCTGCGCCGCCGACGCGGTGCCCAGGATCACGCTCAGCAACCCGGCGGTGAGCACGACCTCCATCAGAAACGCCTGCCAATCCTTGTAGCCCGGACCCGGCAGCGTCGCACCGAGGTGCTGGATGTTTCCGAACACCGCCAGCAGGAACAGACACGCCAGCGTCGCACCCACGAGCTGCACGATGATGTAGCCCGGCACCCGCTTCCACGGAAAATCGCCGCGGACAGCGAACGCCAACGACACCGCCGGGTTCAGGTGCGCGCCCGAGATGCCGCCCATGAACAGGATGATTCCGAGCACCATCAGGCCCGGCGCGACCACGGCAGCCGCCAGGCTGATCTGACCCTCACCGTGCAGGATCCCACCACCCGCCGCGACCAGGACCAGAAAGAACGTCCCCAACAGCTCCGAGAACAACCGCCGGTACTCGAGCTTCGGATCATCGAAATCCTTGCGATCCCCGAACTCCAGCATCAGCAGATGGCTCGCGCGCTGCGGGTCGTGCACGGTGAGGGTCGTGTGTTCCTGAGTAGTAGTCATTGCCTTGTGAGGTAGAGGTGAGAGACGGTCGCCGACCGCGACCTGACGACTGATCCCCCTCGGGTGACGGCCGTCGAGCCAGTTGGTCCGCGCTATAGCCCTTTCTTTGCGCTGAGGCGGCCGGTCTTGACGGCGGCGTTCAACGCGGCGTAGTCGAGTTCGTTCTGATCGGCGTAGAGCTCGGCGAAGTCGGCCAACGCCTTGTCGAGGGCGTCGCCTGATCCGAGATATGCGCCGATCGTGACCGCGTCGCCAGAGCGCGCATGCGCGCGCGCCAATGCTCGGCCGCAGATCTCGGCGTACCCAGCAAGCTCTCTCGGTTTCATGCCCTCGATGATCACCGAGCCCTTGTTGTCCCAGAGCTGGCGCATGTAGAAGTCGAGCTTGGCGCCGTTTGGACCAGTGATGCGGTCCCAGCCGAGCATGATGTCGCTGGCGGCCTGCATCAGCCGCTGGCCCTCGACCACGCGCTGACCGTGCTGTGCGTACTTGCTCTTGCCCAGAAACGGCTCGAGCACCGACGCCTCCGCCTGCTTGAGCTGCAGAAACAGCGGATCGTCATTGTCTCGACCGAGCAGCAGGATGATCCACGCGCGCGTGCCGACGCTGCCGACACCGACCACCTTGCGCGCCGCGTGCACGTAGCGAAAGCGCTCCAGCAGGCGTTTGCGGTCGCCCTGCAGCGTGCGCCGGTAGCCGCGGAGCACCCCCCGCGCGAACTCCTCGGTGTCGTGGCCGCCGGCGAGGTCCTCGATCGGCACGATCAGCGGCGGGTCGCTGACGATCCGGGGCTCGCCATCGACGATCGTCGTGAGTTTGCCGAACGCCCGCAGGCTGTCCTTCGCGCGCGCCTTGGCGAGGTTCTTCTCCATCAGCTTGCGGCGCTTGCCGCTCGCCGTGCTTTGGAACTGGGTGACCAGCGCCTCAGCATCGACCCGCGAGTACCACAGATCGAACGTCTTCATCGACGCCAGCCCTCGCATCGCCTCGCGATACGCGCGCGTCACCTCGAGGTTCACCGTGCGCCGCTGGTCGGCGTGAAAGCCGAGGTCGCGACCGGCGACCGCGAAGCTCGCGACCAGCCGCTTGAGATCCCACTCAAACGGTCCCGGCAGCGTCTCATCGAAATCGTTGACGTCGAACACGATGCGCCGATCCGGCGCGGCGAACCCCCCGAAGTTCGACAGGTGCGCATCCCCGCACAACTGCACGCCCAGCCCGGTTCTCGGCGAACGCTCGAGGTCGGCCGCCATCAGGTACGCGGCGCCGCGATAGAACGTAAACGGCGAGACCAGCATCCGCCCGTAGCGGATCGGCACCAGCTCCGGCACCCGCGTGGCCGCTTGCTCCTCCAGCATCTCGACCGGATCACGACGACCCGTCGGCGCCAACCACTCGCCATGCACACTCCGCGGCACCTCCGCGCGTGCCGCTTTCCCCCGCGCCGCGCGCTCCGCGACCGACAAATGCCCAACCTTGCCGTTTCCGCCGGACTCATGCACCGCCGCCCGAGCTGCAACCTCCAGGTCGGTAGCACCCCTCGATTTCGCACCCGTCGCAATCATGCCTGTAACTCCTCTCAACGAATCGCGCAGGTTGAGATCACGCGTTGCCGGCCGCCAGCTTCTGCTGTGCGTCGGCGATCGCGCCCTTCAGCGCTTTGACGTGGTTGCCTTCGGCCTCGCCGATCGCCTTCTTCACGGCGCGCGTCACGGCGGGTTCGACCTTCTCGGCTTCGGGGTGTGAGTAGGCGACGATCAGGCCGGCGCCGCCGATCGGGATCGTCTCTCCGGCCTGCTCGCCGAGCTTGTCGCTGACCTCGTGGTGCAGCAACGCGCCGGCGCCGGCGCCGATCGCAGCGCCGACCGCGGTAGCGGCGAGCAACGGCGGCGCGAACAGCCCCACGGCAAACCCGACCGCGCCGAGGCCCTCGGCTCCTTCTTTGACCATGTGATCGGTCTGCTCGACCGAGAGGTTGCCCTCGAGGTCCTTGCTGACGATGACGGCGCCCTGCAGATGGGCACCGCACTCGAGGACGGCGTTGTAGTCCTCCTCGGCCGCGTCCTTGGACAGGTAGCCGCAGATAAGGACGTCGATCGTGTCATGAAGCTTAATCTCAGGTCTCCTCGATTCGGCATCTGCGTTACGCGCTGAGCGCGTGCGCCGTGTGACCGTGCTGAGTGGCGGTGTGGAGCTCGTGCTCCTGCGCGTCCGACGCGTGTGGGTTGACCTCGAAGGTGACCTTTTTGATCGTGCCGGTGAACGCGAACGGCTTGCGGCTCGCGTAGCCCAGATCGACCACACCGCCGTTGTCGCGGCCGAAATCCATCCCGGCGTAGCCGGAGAACCGGATCGGGACGGTGTGATCCATCCGGCCCTTCCCGACCGGACGGTCGTTGACGTACAGGGTGACCTCGCCGCCGGTGGCCGGCTTCGGCGCGTCGGCGGCGAATTGCATGCGGACCGTCACCTCGCCCTCGGGCAGCGGCTCCTCGGCCTGCTGGCGAAAGACGAACACGCCCATCATCGAGTACGTGTGCGTCAGCTTGCCGCCGTCGACGAACAGCGAGAACCCACCCAGGTGGTCGGCCTCGGCCACGATCACTCCTTCGGCGCCGCCCGCTGGGATCACGAGCTCGGCGGTGATCGTGTAGGAGTGGTTGTAGATCCGCGGGATCATGCCCGACAGGACGTTCTCGACATCGCCGCGGAACTCGTACGTGGCGGTCTCAGGCAGCGGCGGCACCATCCCGAAGAACGCCGCCAGTGTGGCCATCAGCGGCAGCACGTTGTACTTCTCAGCCTCCTGCCAGAACAGCTCCTTGAGCTCCTTGACCTTCTCCGGGTGCTCGGCGGCGAGATCCCTCGCCTGGGTGAAGTCGTCGGGCAGGTAGTACAGCTCGGTGGGATCGCTGTCAGGGTCCCACACGCCGGGGGCGTACGGCTTCAGCGCATCGGGCGTGAGGACCCACGGGATCCGCGCCGTCTTCATCGACAGCCACCAGCCGTCCTTGTACATCGACCGGTTGCCGATCGTCTCGAAGTACTGCTGGGTATGGCGCTCGGG
>JADGPN010000385.1 GCA_017882465.1 Solirubrobacteraceae bacterium | reverse complement strand
CGCGTGGCGGCGACCGCCAGCACGTCGGCTCGCTCGTTGAGCGCGTGGCCGATGTGCCCCTTGACCCAGTGCCAGCGAACCTGCTCGTGGTCTGACGCCGCGGCGGCGAGCTGAACCCAGATCTCCTTGTTCTTAACGGGTCGCCCGAAGCCGTCTTCCAGTCCTTGCGCTTCCAGCCAGCCATCCAGGAGGTCATCAGCAAGCGGCTGATCTCGGCGGGGTGCGGCTCTTCTGATCTTAAGTGAGCCCGAACCCCCGTCGTAGCTGATGGTCCGACGCATGCGAGGAGACGTCGGGCTTGGTTTCCCCCGACATGGAGCCCGCCATCACGTCCAGACCGGGCACGAACGTACCCAGACACGGGACGACAGTTGGGATTGCGCGAGTTCCTCCTGCGGAACGCACCGACGCTCATCGCCCAAAACTGGCGTGGCTGCGAACATTTGGCCGCCTTCGCACCCGGGTACCGAGGTCCCTTCAGAAGAGCCACACCCATCTCGGCGGACGGGTGGAACACGTCATGGCGCTGAGAAGCACGCTCGCGCCGAGTATTCCGGTGGCCCACGAGACGCCAAAGGTGGCGGAGCAGTCAAACGCAGGGGCGATCGAGGCTGGGCCGTCCGAGGAGGGTCGACGCCGGCGCGCGCGTTTCCACGGCCACATCAAGCGCACCGATGTACGAATAGCCCCACCAAGTGCGAATCTTCAACGAACAGGTCTAATGCGACGGCACCGGCGTGCAGACGCTGGTCGCCGCCACAATCGAGATGAGTTCCATGCGCGGGCGCTGGTGGATCGGCTCACGAATGAGCGGATCGTGGCACTGGGCTTCGGACGGTTGCCCAGACGCGAGCGAGCCGTTTGCCTCGTTGCGTTATCAGCGCGTCAGCTGGCAAGGCTGGCGCGGGCGATCTGCAGCTGGCGGGTGAGGGCGTCGCCGCTCGGGTCGTTGTAGGCCGGGCCGGTACCGTCGGTGAGGATGACGTTGAGCATGGCGACACCACGCGCATATAGCGGACGATCGCGGCGAAGCATGGCCGCGAGCTCCAGCAGTTCTGACCGGTTGCCGAGTATGGCGGCGCGCGAGGGCAAGATCCGGACTCGGCCGCGCCGGGTGTCCGCGGACAGCGCTAGGCGCTCCAGCCCGTCTGCGATCCGCGCACGGGTCGAGCCGCTACCCAGCTGCGCCGTCCGGGCCGCGATCAGTGGCGAGGCTGCCGGGTCGGCGCCGTCTGCGAGCGCGCGGTCAAGCGTGCCCCGGCCCAGGCGGGCGGCGACCCGGACAGCTGCGCTGGGTCCGAGCAGTCGCGTGGCGTGCTTCAACGGCGAACCAGGGAAGCTGTCGTCGGTGATGGCGTAAGCGTTATTGGTTGGCATGTTGCAACACCTCCGTCTGGCGAGTCGTGATGTCGTAGCGAGCCATCAGACGTCTGACAGCTATGCGATACAGCCCATGGCACCGACGGCGTGGGCGTGGGAGACCGCGCCGAGGTCGGGCGCCGCCTTGACTGTCGCCGGCCCGAGCTCTTCGAGTTTGAGCTCGTGCTCGATTTCGCCGCCGTGGCTCTGCCGGGCACGAAATCCGTGGTGTCGCAGCAGCCCGCGCGCGGCCCGGTTTTCCCACAGGGTCGTGGCGGTGAGGAACCTCAAGCCGTTGGCGTGCGCGTGCTGGATCGTGAGGCTGGCGAGCGCGGTGCCGATGCCCATCCGTTGGGACGCATCGGCGACCTCGATCGCCACGTCGGCGACATCCGCTTGACCTGCGTAGCGGACGTATCGGGCGACGCCCACGATTGAGTCGTCGCGCTGATCGACCGCGGCGATGGCCTCGTGGTTGAGGTGATCGATGTCGGTGAAGAAGGTGAGCTCGCGCGGTGTCAGCGCGGGCTTAGGCGAAAGGAAGCGCTGGTAGCGCGATTGCGGGGTGAGGCGGGCGAACAGGGCGGCCATTCCGGCGCGGTCGTCAGCGTCAACTTGCCGGAGTGAGATCCGCGTTCCGTCGGCCAACACTAGACTCTCGGCTGCCGCTGCTGAGAACGCCCAGACCGTTCCGCGCACGGTCATGGGTCGCATCTCAGACACTCTGGCGGCGGTCCTGGCATCGCGTGCTGCGCAGCTGCGGCCACGCGGGCAGCTTTGAGCCGACGCGTCGAGAGCAGCCGGCCGATATTCCAGCGTGGTGACGACGCCGACGCGGCACGACGTGCTTCGTTGGCGAGCCGGGCTTGCTCGGCGTAACTGGCGAGCTCGGTGTTTCTCTGCTGGGCCATGAGGTAGTTGAGGTGCGAGGTCATCCGGTCCTCCGGGTGTCGAGGTTGGTGGTTGAGGGGTTTCCTTCACTCGCCGTCTGGGAAATCAGACGTCCGGACGGCGTTGGAGGCGTCCATGGCGTAGGGACCACGGCCCGGAGTTCGTTCCCGCGGCTGCGGTCGCGTCCGGGGCGAGGGTTACGGCGTCGCCACACGCGGCAGCTCGCGACGATCGCCACCCCGAGCGCGCATAGCCCGGCGGACACGAGCGTGGCGATGTTCCAGCCGTCGATGAGCCGATGAGCGCCGCCGGCCGAAGCGATCGAGACCATCAGTGCGGCGCCGGCTGCCCCGCCGAGGTAGCGCGCGGTGTTGTTCGCGCCGGCGCCCATTGCGACGCGGCCGTGGGGCACGGACTGGACAGCGATTCTGCCAAGGGCTGCGTTGACGATGCCGGTGCCGAGGCCGGTGACGAACAGTCCCGGCACCAATCGTGTCCAGCTTGTGCCGGTGCCGAGACGGGTGAGCGCGAGCTCACCGACGGCGGCCAGCGAAAGCCCGATGATCAGCCGCGTCTGCGCTGGTAGCCGGCTGGGCAGTGAGCCGGCGGCGAGCGCCACGACCATGCTGGTGGCTGACCATGCGGCCAGCACGGCGGCGCTGCCGATCACGCTGATGTGCAGGGCCTGCTGCATCAGCGCGGGCGCGTAGCTCATCAGCCCGACGACGGCAAGACCGGTGAACAGCGCGCCGCTGATCGAGGCGAGGAACTGCGGTTGGGCAAGCAGGTGCGGGTCGAGCATCGGGCGGCGTGAGCGCAGCTCGACGGTGGCGAATGCTCCCAGCATCAGCGTGGCGGCGCAGAAGAGGACGAGCGTGGTGACGGCGGACCAGCCGTGCCGAGTTTCGACGAGCGCGGCGGTCAGGAGCGTCATCCCCGCGCCGAGCGTCGTGATCCCCGGGAGATCAAGCCGGACCTTTGCGGCTGTGCGCAACTCGGTCAGCGTTGCCGCGGCCGTCATCACAGCCGCAGCTGCCGCCGCTTCGACCCAGAACCCACTGCGCCAGCCGACCGCCGCCGCGAGTCCCGCACCAGCGAGCGGGCCGACGGTGACTCCTGCGCCGACGGCTGCCCCCCACACGGCCGTCGCGTGAGTCCGCGCCCGACCGGAGGGAAACGTGCGGCCGATCGAGCCGAGGCCGGCGGCCAGGAGGCCACCACCGGCCACGCCTTGCAGCACTCGAGCCGCGACGAGTATCTCCATGCTCGGTGCGAGCGCGCCGGCGGCGCTCGCTGCTGCCAGCAGCCCGGCGCTGCACCGGAGCACGCGCCGGTGGCCGAGGTCATCGGCCAACGCGCCGGCCGTCAGCAGAGCGGCGGCGAGCCCGAGGCTCATCCCGCTGAGCCCCCACGCCTCGCCGGCGACACCGGCATGAAGTGACCGGACGCTGTCGCCGACGTTGACCACGAACGCGCTGACGACGGCCATCACGAGCGCTGTACCGGACGCCCCGATCGAGAGTGTTCGAGACGGGTGGCCGGCGGAACTCGTCGCGGGTTGCCTCGGCGGTGGTGCGGCAGCGCGGCGCGACTGGTCGGCCGTGTCGAGCGCGGAGGGCATCAGCAGTCCGCGCACACGGTGATCGAGCGTCTGTCCGTGGAAGGGCGTGAGATATACCGCGCGTCGCGGCCTTGTGTGACGCGCCATCACGCGACCTCGCAGACTGTGCGTTCGGCATAGACGAATGGGTGCACGAACGCATCGGCTGCATCCTCGGCGCGCACCGCGAACGTGACCGTTGCACACTCGCGATCCACGATCACGACGCGCAGCGCGGTGGTCGCGGGGTGCCATTCGAGCGTAACGGTCAGTCCGTCTGCGGTCCGCTGATCCAGTTCCCGGTAGGGGTGTGCTTGTCGGTGGCTCATGGCGACGATCTTGCTCCGCCGTGGCGCCCGTGTCGCTAGCCGACCCGTCCCAGTGTTTTGTTCTAGGGCCCCAGTCCGAGCGCTGCCGGCAGCTCTCCCCGCGAGCCGACGTCGAGCTTGCGATAGACGTTGCGCAAGTGCCACTGGACGGCTTTGACGGTCACGAA
>JADGPN010000088.1 GCA_017882465.1 Solirubrobacteraceae bacterium | reverse complement strand
GTCACGCCGAGCGCGAGCAGGAGGACGAAGAGCAGGATCCACCACGGGTTGCGCAGCGCCGGCGCCGGACCCCAGACGACGAGCAGGAGCAGCACTCCAGCGACGAAGAGGTAGGCGACAGCGGGCCGGTCTCGCAGCCCCGGTGCCATGATCTTGCGCAGGGCGGTGGCGGGACGGGTCGGGCCGGCGAGCCAGGCACAGACGATGATCACGATCCCGAACACGATCAGGGCGATGGCAATCCCGACCAGCAGCGACGTGGCGATGTTCCAGACGTCGTGAACCGCGGGCTTGTTGGACGGGATCTTGACCAGGCCGTTGACGACCTGGTTGCCGCCGATTCTGCGGATCAGCAGCAGCACGAAGCCGATCACCACGAAGCACCAGCCGCTGGCGCGCAGGGTCCGGCGCCGCCGTCCGCGGGCGAGGTAGACCGCCAGCGCGAACAGCAGGATCGCCAGCGCGGGCAGAACGATCGCGAGGTGCTTGACCGCGTTGGCGATGTCCTGGGCGGTCTTCAGCTCGTTGGAGCGCATGATCACCAGCTGGCCGCTCGAATCCGGCAGCGTGATCCCGAGCTTCGACTGCGCCGCCGAGCGGACGGTCGCGCCGGTCGCGCCCTGCAGCTTCTGCTGGACCGCCGCGACCTGGCTCGAGAGCCCGAGCGTGGCCCCGAGCTGACTGACCAGCGTGTGCAGGTTGAGGGTCACCACGCCCGACCCGGTCGAGACGATCGGACCGCCGCCGTTCAGCACCTTGAGCAGCTCCTTGTGGGCGGCGATGTTGGCCTGGACCCAGGCGGACTGCACCTGGGGATTGGCGAGCACCTTGGGCGCGAGCGTCCCGGCCAGATCCTGCAACCCGGCCGCCGCCGGCCCTGCCAGCGGCTGCAGAACCGGCGGCAGCACGGAGCCAAGATCCTTGGCCACGTCGACGTTGGTGAACAGCGTGTGGACCAGGTAGGCGCTCAGCGCCGTCTGAACCTCTTTGTTCTCGAGGATCTTGCTGCTCGTCGACGCCCAGTTGTTCGTGTTCAGGGCCTGGCGATTGACCCACACTGCGAACGAGCCCACGATGCCGAGGATCGTGGCCAGCACGAGCAGCGACGGAATCAGGAAGCGATGCACCTTCTTGGGCCGAGTCCGACCCTCAGCGGTCGGCGGCGCGTCCATCACGGCGGTGTGGGCGGTTTCGGCGGCTGGAGCGCTCTCCGCGGCCTGCGCGGACTCGGCGCCCTCGGCGGCCGGAGTGCTCTCCGCGGCCGGAGTGCTCTCCGCGGCCGGAGTGCTGTCCGGCTCGGTCGCCGGGTCGGGTTCAGACTCTGGCATGGCGTGATCGTCTTCGCTGCTCATCGGTTGAGTTAGTATCCGCGCCGGCGGGCGAGACGGAATCACCCCTTTTGGATGATTGTCGGCCTCGCTTGACCGGGGCATATAGTCGGCTCGGCTTCCGGGACCGTGAGCAACTCGCTGAACATAGGCAGGACTGGACAGCACCACCGGTGGCGGGTGTCGGCGCGGGGAGCCCTGCTCGCCGTCCTGATCCTCCTCGCGCTGGGATCGCCGGGAGTCGCCCCTGCGGCCGAGAGCGTGACGTGGGGCCTCAGCCTGCAGAGCGACTGGTCGTTCCTCGGCGAGCCGGGGTCAGCGCAGCTCTTCAGCCCGACGGGTTACGACGCCACGATCGTCCGTGACATCGTCCCCTACTGCCAGTCCTCCAGCGACTGCGCCCAGACGTCGAGCCAGATCCAGACCGATGTGTCCCATGTCGGCCAGGGCATGCTCTTCATCACGCTGCAGTGCCTGTCCTCGGCTCCCTGCGGCGCAACGGGACAGACCGAGAACAATCTGAAGGCGACGCTGCCGCAGCTGATGACGCAGTTCCCGAACATCGCCTACTGGGGGATGCAGAACGAACCGGCAGCGGGCGGCAAGCCGACCACCAACAGTCCGATCCTGGCCTCCAAGCTCTGGCTCGACGGCGCGACGATCGCGCAGAACCCGGCGACGTACGGGATCCCGCCGGGCACCCGCGTCATCGTCGCCGGCGAGGGGTTAGGCGGGACCTACACGGGCCAGTACGAGACGAGCATCGCGGCGGGCCTCAGCCATCGGCCCGGGTTGAACGCGCCCACCACATGGTCGCTGCATTCCTACAACGATGTGATCTGCGCCCAGACGACGATGACGGCAGCATTCCGCGATCAGTTGCTTGCCGCGCCGGGGGTGGGTCCCGCGGTGCAGCACATCTGGCTCAGCGAGGAGGGCGTCCATCTCGCCTCCCCGGCGCAGAAGGTGTCTCCCAGCCTGTGTCAGAACGGCAAGGACATGGTGAGCTCAACCCCGACCCTCGCCGCCGCCGCGCAGATCAAGTCGGCCGACACGTTCCTCTCGCTCCCGAGCGTGGACAAGCGAATCGATCACGTCTTCTACTACACCGCGGATGCCCCCAGCGCGCACTGCTGGGCGGGCGGCCTGTGGGACTCGAGCCTCTACTCGGCCCTTTCGACACAACGGCCGACGTACTCGGTCTTGGTCAATCACCGGAACCCCAACCCCGGTTCGTACACCCTCAGCACGCTGCTGCCGCCGTCGGAATGGCAGAACGCGTGCGGGCTGACCAGCATCAGCGGTCAGGCCTCCGCCACGAGCGTGAACCAGGGACAGCCGGTGACGATCAGCGTCCGCGTTGCGCGCGGCAACGTGGCGCCGGGCCAGTCGCTGCCGATGCCCTCGGGTCAGATCCATTTCTACGACGCGACGCAGGACCTTGGCTGGGCGCAGCTGAACTCAGCCGGCGCAACCTCGACGACCGTGGTGCTTCCGGTCGGCAGCAACACGGTCCAGGCCGACCTGGCCGACCCGATCTACAAGCTGCCGAACCCCTACTCCGTGACCGTCACGGTCCGCTGAGCAGGGGGAGTTCAGGAGTCTGGAGTACGGGCGGACGCTGGCGGGAAGCTGTATCTGAGATGCACGGCCCCGACCTCACCATCAGCGCGATCCGGCTGATCCTCGATCGAGTCCGGCGCCACTCGTAGGTGCAGGAGGCGGGTTGAGCGCTCTCGTGGGGACCTTATGATCGGCCCATGGCACCCAAGCGGCAGCGACAGCCGCATTCGGCCGAGTTCTTCGGGCCCCAACGCGATCACTGGTGGAACCGGGATCATCTCGCGCTGATCGCGGCCAGGTTTGGACTCGAGTCGGTCCGCTCGGCGCTCGACGTGGGTTGTGGAGTCGGACACTGGGGCCGGCTGGTGGCTACGGTGCTGCCAGACGAGGCGACGATCACCGGCATCGATCGCGAGCCGGCCTGGGTACGTGCGGCCAGCGAGCTGGCCACGCGATCCAGTCTCGGCGACCGCTTCCGCTATCAGGAGGGGATCGCCGAGGCGCTCGAGTTCGCGGACGGCGGCTTTGACCTGGTCACCTGCCAGACGGTCCTCATCCACGCGGTGTCTCCACGCGCGGTGATCAGGGAGATGCTGCGCGTCTGCCGCCCGGGTGGGGTGATCCTGGTGGCCGAGCCGAACAACCGAGCCTCGCTGCTCGTGGACACCAGCGTCAACGCTGGCGCTCCGGTCGAGGATCTGCTCGAGCGGCTGCGGTTCGCGCTCACGTGTGAGCGGGGCAAGGCGGCACTCGGTGAAGGGCACAACTCGATCGGGGATCTGCTCCCGGGTTATCTCGCCGAGGAGGGCGTCGAGAACGTCCAGACGTTCATCTCGGACAAGACGGAGGCTCTGGTTCCCCCATACGGCTCCGAGGGGCAGGCTCTGCGGGCGTACACGATCAAGCAGGCCGAGGAGGAGACCTGGGGCTGGTCACGCGAGGACGCGCGCCGGTTCTTCACCGCCGGTGGTGGAGGCGAGGATGAGTTCGACCTCGCCTGGGGGAGACGGCAGGAAGAGAACCGGGCCGCGGCACGTGCGCTGGAGAGAGGCACCTTCCACACCGCTGGCGGCACCATCCTGTACGTGATCGGCGGGCGGAAGCCGACGGGGGCAGGGCCGCCCGCTCGCGCCTGATCGTGCTCAGCAGCGCGGGTACCCGGGCGTCTCAGATCGCGAAACCGTGTGTGTGAGGGCGGGTTCGGGGGAAGATGCCGATCATGCAGGAGGGCACCAGTCGGGCGCGGCTTGACCCTGACTCCGAGCAGCGGTTCGTCGCGCTGCGGCGGGCGCTCGGCGTGACCTCGTTCGGGATCAACCAGATCGTCCTGCAACCGGGTCAGCGCGGGCGCATCCACCGCCATGAACACCAGGAGGAGGTGTACCTGGTCCTTGAAGGTCGCCTACACCTGGTGGTCGAGGGCGAGGGGACCGAGCTGGGGGCGGGCGAGCTGATCCGGGTTGCACCACGGCTTCGTCGCCAGTTGGTCAATCGCGGCCCTGGACGCCTGGTGCTGCTGGCCCTGGGTGGCGACGGTGAGCATCAGGGGCGCGACGGCGAGGCGTTCACGTCCTGGGAGGACACGGCCGGCGTGCCGCCGCAGGAGCTGCCGCTTCCGCCCGACCTGAATACCTGAGCTCGGGCGGAGGATCTGTGATCAAAGAGATACGTTGCGCAGTGCCGGAAGAGCGCGCGGCGCTGCGAGAGCTCCATCGCCGCTCCTCGCTCGTCTGGGAGGAGGATCGTGCTGCTCTCACAGCTCACCCCGAGGTGTTCGGTGTCGACCGAGCGGCGATCGACCAGCGAAGGGTGCGGGTCGCGGTGGCGCACGACGGGGAGCTGCTGGGATTCTCAGGCGTCATCTACGACGGCCGCGGCACGTGTGTGCTCGATGACCTGTTCGTCGACCCTGATCGTTTCCGCCACGGTGTCGGCAGCGCGCTCATCGAGGGATGCAGTCGATCGGGCGATCGATGCCGGCAACGCCGAGATGACCGTTATCGCTCACCCGCGCGTCCTCCGTTTCTATGAGCACACCGGGTTCAGTTCCGTCGGTCCCGCGCAGACACGCTTTGGCCCCGCTCTGTTGCTGCGCCGCGGGCTGGCTGACGGTCGCGAAGCCCGGCGCAGTACGCACGGTGGAGCGGCCTCCTGACCAGCTCAGCGGATTGGGCGGTACGCGGGTCAGCGCTGCTTCCGGCGGCTGCCCGTGATCTGCCAGGGGCCGGGGGTGAGATCCAGCACGAGGTTGACGACCCAGACGATCAGGGTTGCCTTGACCAGGGTCCAGAAGCCGTAGATGTGGAATCCTGTGACGGCGTCCTTGGTGATCACCAGCATCAGCAGCGATACGAAGAACCAGGCGATGCCGAAGGTGAGGATGGCCAGCGGGAGCGTCACCAGTCGCAGCAGCGGTTTCAGCATCGTGTTGAGGACGCCGAACACGGCCGCCGCCAACAGCAGATCTCCGGGGTTGGCGACAGTCACGCCAGCGAGCACGCCGGCGACGATCGCCAGCACGAGTGCGTTCGTGAGCCACGAGACGGCCAGCCGAACGGGGAGCGACGGCGGATCTCTGTGGCGGGCGGCCTTGGCCATGATGGGGAGGCTAGTGGACCGGGCTTGCGGGCGGGGCGATCTGGACCGTTTGCCGGTAGACCGAGGCAACCAGGTTCCAGGCCGGCTTCGCGTTGCCCTGGACATCGAGCAGGCCCTTGTCGTTGAACGGCGGGTCGGGGAGCGGGTTGCCGCCGCCGAAGCCGGGGAAGGAAACGCTGTCCTGGAGCAGGAAGTAGATCGCGCCCGAGAGCCACGGCTTCGAGGCGAAGACGCCCAGGTGGTACCCCGCTGCGTCGGTCTGGAACTGGTAGGTCCCGTGCTCCTCGACCGGTCCGTTGCGGTTGCTATCGAACCCGAACTCGGTGACGAACAGGGGCTTTTGCGGATAGCACGCTCGGACGGTGTCGAGGAACGGCCCCAGCGCCTCGCGGTCGGCGGTTGAGCCCAGGCCGACGTCGTACCAGCCGAAGTACTCGTTGACGCCGACCACGTCGAGCGGCGCGTAGGCCGACTGGCACGGTACCCCGGGCCAGTCGCTGACCGCCATCCCCACCGGGCGGGTGGGGTCGAGGCGGTGGGCGGCCGCGACCGCGCCGGCGATGTACGACGCCTCGGCCGGCGTGGCCGGGGTGGGAAGCTCGTTGCCGATGTTCCACACCAAGACCGAGGGATGGTTCTGGTTGGTGCGGATGTCGTCCGCCAGCAATGCCCGTGCGCCGGCCCGCCACGCCGGCTGGCCCATTCCCCCGTTGACGGGAATGTCTGACCAGATCAGGATCCCGTCGCGATCGGCCATCTCCTCGATCTCGGGGTTCAGCGGGTCGGAGCGGATCAGGGTTGCGCCGAGCGCCCTCACCCAGGCCACGAGCCGGCTCAGGTGTGCTGGATCCAGTGCCCCGCCGAGCCGGATGTCCTGCTCGCGCAGCTCGACCCCACGTAGGTTCAACAGGCGTCCGTTGAGCATCAGACGACCGTCCCGGGTCCTGGTGATACTGCGGATTCCGCTGTAGGTGACGTAACCGCCCAGCCGCCGGCCGCCCGCGTCGGACAACGTCAGCGTTGCGCGGTAAAGCGCGGGGTGGTCGATCGACCACAGGCTCGGGTGGGCGATCCGGGCGAACGCCTCGGCGCTCCAGGTTGCGTGTGCGGCGATGCTGGCCGTGCCGAAGTCCAGCCGCGCGTGTCCATACGTCCCGCGCAGGTGCACTGTCTGGGGCACGCCGGTCACGTTGCGGATACTGACCCGCTCGTCGATCGTCGCCGCACAGGCCGGGCAGCGCAGCAGCGGCTGGACCTGTACCTGAGGAATGTCGGCGCGCTGCGCCGTTCTCAAGTAGACCTCGCGCAGAATGCCGCCGTAGTTCCACCACCCGCCGCCGGGGCCGGGGGGCAGATCGGTGGCCAGGCGACGGCTGTCGACCCGCACGATCAGGCGGTTGACCCCCGTTCGCAGGCCGCCGAGATCGAGCTCGAAGGGCAGCGAGGCCCCGATGTGAGTCCCGATGAGACGCCCGTTCAGCCACACCGCCGCTCGGTAGTTCACGGACTCGAAGCGGACGATCCAGTCCCGCGCGCTCGCCGGCACGTAGCCCGCGAAGGCTCGGTGCGGGACCGTGAAGTCCCTCCGATACCACCCCACCGCCCCGTTCATGCTGGCATTGGAGAGATCGCCCGCGTTGAACGAGTTGGGCACGGCGAGCGCAGTCCAGCCGCCGGTCGCCGCCACGCTGCCCCACCATCTCTGCGCCACGCCGAGGTCGCCGGGGTCGGCTCGATACAGCCACGTGCCGCCGAGCAGGTAGCGGCCGGTCTGCCCGTCGCGGTAGAGCGCGCCTTGGGTCGGCGGCTGGGACAGGTAAGCGGGCGCCTGCGCGCCCGCGACGCCGGCGCAGGCCAGCGCGACGGCGACGGAGCAGATCAGCGCCCGGGCGAGCAGGATCGGCGCGCCTGCGCTCATCCCACGAGCACTTCGGCCCCGCGGTGTGGCGTGAGCACGAGCATGCTTCGGGTCGCCCGCTCGCCCTCGGGATGGCCGGGCCGGATCCGCAGGTCCGCCGCCGCACGGAGTACCTCCCGCATCTCCATCTCGGCAAATGGGGCGCCGACACAGCGCCGCATGCCTCCGCCGAACGGAATCCACGACATCGGGTTGGGGGCCGGGCCCTCGAGCCACCGCTCGGGCCGAAACGCGGCAGCCTCTGGCCACAGGTCCTCGCGGCGCAGCGCGAGCCATAGGCACGCGGCGACCTGGACACCGGCGGGAAGCGCGGTGCCGGCGATGCGCACCGGCTGAAGCAGGCGGCGGGGGGCGATGGTCAGCGCCGGGCGCACCCTCAGGACCTCCTTGACCACGGCCTCGAGATAGGCCGGGTCGTCCTCGCGCAGGCGCTCGTGCACGGCAGGGTGGCGAGCGAGCCGTTCGAAGGCCCAGCCCAGTGAGGCGGCGGAGCTGTCATGGCCGCCGACGAGCAGCGCGACGAGCTGATCCCGCAGGTGACGGTCGGTCGGCGGGTTGCCGGCCGCGTCACGCTGCTCGAGCAGCATCGCGAGCACCGAGTCGCCGCGCGGCTCGGCGCGCCGGCGCGCCACGAGGTCGAGCAGCAGCGCGTCGAAGCGCTCGACGGCGACCCGAAACCGGCCCCATGGGCTGCGCCGGCCGAGGTCGCGGCGTACGACCGCCATGGCCAGCATCGTCGGCAGCGAGCGAACGATGTCCAGTGTGTCCTCGACAGCATCGCGCAGCTGCGCGATCTCGCGGTCGCCCTGGGCCCCGAACACGACCCGGAGGATGATCTCCAGCGTCAGCTGCCGCATCCGCTCGAGCGCCGAGACGCGGCCACTCCACGTGCTCAGCTCCCGGCGGGCCAGCTCGGCGACGATCGGGGCGTAGGCTCGCATCCGCTCGCCGTGAAAGGGCGCCGCCATCAGCCGCCGTTCACGCAGGTGCGCCTCGCCGTCGAGCAGGAGGATCGAGTGCGGCCCCGCGAACGGGCGCAGGAACTCCCAGCTCTCCCCGGCCGGCGCGACCGCCGGATCCAGCCGGAACACCTCGCGCACCGCGTCCGGGTGCGAGAAGAGCACCATCGGCTCCTCGGTCCAGTACGTGCGGATCGTGACCGGGTCCCCGAACGTGTCGTGGGCTCGCCGCAGGAACGCCGCCGGCCGCGCCATCCAGGCCACCGTCTGCCACAGGGCCGGGGCGCGCGGGCCGGGCGGGAGATCCATCCCGCCGATGCTACGCAAGCGGGCGCCCGGCGCCTCCCGCGCGAGATCCCCCACGGCGGATGCCCGTCGTACATAGCACGAGGCCCCGCGAGAGGGAGGAACGATGCGCCGGAGCAAGCGAGCACGCAGTGCCGAGATCTGGCAAACTCCCCCGGAGCGGCTCATCCTCGAGCTCACCGAGGGTGCGCTGATCGAAGCGAGTGCGCCCGAGATCCTCGGTCGGCTGCCGTGATCGTCCGCTCGACGATCGAGCTTGCCCACAGCCTCGGGCCGACGGTCGTGGCCGAAGGCGTCGAGGACGAGACGACAAAGGAGATCCTCATCCGCTATGGATGCGATCGGGCGCAGGATATTTCTTCGCTCGCCCATGTTCGGCCGACGACTTCATGGCATGGCTGATGCGGTCCCCGTACGCCGCGCGGGTATCGACCGACGGGTAGCGCTCTTCAGGCCGACGCCCGCAGCACGTCGGCTCGCATCGGCTGCAGGAAACAGCCCTCGCCCTCGCCCTCTCCGTCCTCGCCGAGCCGCTCGAAGGCTTCGGCAAGCCGGGCCTTGCGGGCGTCAAAGGCCGCCGCCCGGGCTGGGTCGACGCTCACCATGCGGGCCCGCAGGCCGGCCAGGCCGGGGACGGACACGCGGACGTCGTAGTCGACGGTGGTAACGCGATCGAGGCCGGCCGGGCCGGCGGCGGCGAGAGCGGCCTGGGCCGCCTCACGGACCTCGAGCTCAGCATCGACCAGGCTGGTGAGCGCGAAGAAGTCCCCCTCGGCGAGCGGCTCGGCGACGTAGACCGCGCCGCCGGGGCGCAGCACGCGACGGGCCTCAGCCAATGTCAGCCTCAGATCGGCCGGCGGCACGTGGTGAAGCGTGCGCATGAACACGGCGACGTCGACCGATGCGTCCGGAAGCGGCAGCGCCTGCGCGCGCCCGACGAGGTAGCGGGCCCGGCCGTCGGGATCGCGAGCCAGCGCGGGCCCAAGCTGCTGCTGCGAGACCTCGAGGCCGATCGCCCGAGCGCCGCGGCAGGCGAGCTCGCGGACGAGCGCGCCGCCGCCGCAGCCGATGTCGAGAACGTCCTTGCCGTCAGGCGCGACAAGGCGCTCGAGCATCGAGACGTCGGTGGTCTGCTCGCGGCGCACGGCCTGTCGGTTCAGTCGGTCCACCACCCCGGCTGCATCTCGGCGTCGTTCTCGGCGTGGCCGCCGAACGCCAGCATCTCGAGGCCATCGGGACCGGCCTCCCATCCGCGCATGGCCTCCGGCGGGCAGTAGACGACGTCCCTGGGCGACACCTCGAAGATGTCGTCCTCGACCCTGAACCGACCGGAGCCGGCCAGCACGACGTAGACCTCCTCGGACTGCCGGTGGCGGTGCCCGAATCCGATCCGGTGACCCGGATTGATGCGGTACTGGCTCAGACCGATGTGCTCGGCGCCGAGCGCGTCGCGGACGAAGCGAGCCTCGCCCATGTCGCCCATGCCGTACTCAGGGGCGAAGTCCTTCGCGGTGTTCAGGTTCAGCTTCGCGTGTGGTCTGGTCATGGTCTCCAACCTCGGATCTCGGTGATGATTCCTGGGCGAGTCTTCTTGGATGTAATGCCCGGCGCCCTCGAGTATGACCGTGCGATGGTTCGGGAATGTCTGCTCCCAGCGCCGTGGCTCGGGCTCGCGCAAGGCGACGTCCTTGGTCGGCCAGACGGCCGGCCGCTGCGCGGAGCTCGCGTTGGCACTCATGTCGACAACCTCCAGATCGTCGTGGCCGATGAACCGTATCGGTGCTGGGTCGACCGGCCTGACGAGCCCCGCTTGAGCGACGCGAGCCGATCTCTGGAGCGTTGCCGCCTGCCGTGTCCCTCGATCTGGCGGCGGGGACGGGGAAGCTGTCGCGGGCGCTGCTGGACGCAGGCCTGGACGTCGTCGCCGTCGAGCCGCTGGATTAGCTGCGCGCGGTGCTGGCCGAGGGCATCGGTGCGGACCGCGTGGGCGCCGGCGTGGCTGAGGCGATCCCGCTGCCCGACGCCTCGGTCGACGGTGTGACCGTGGGCGACGCGTTTCTCCGTGCCGACGGCGGGTGGACCGCGTTGCGGGAGATCCGGGTCACGACCTCTCAGCCGGCGCGGCCCGAGCGCATCGTCGACCACATCGGCTCCATGAGCTGGACCGCCGCGATGCCCGGCGTCGAGCGGGTCCAGGCGCTCAGCCGTATGCGCGCGATCATCGACGCCGGCGACACACCGGCCGAACTACCGATCCACGTGGTGATCGGCCTGAGCGAGGTCGCGTAAGAGGCTCTAAGCGCCGCGCACGCCCGTGTAGGTGGGCGAGTCCCGGGATCGTGTCTCGCTCCTGGTATGAGCGTGCCGGGGTCTCGCCGGACCCGTCCCGTGCCGGGAAGAAAGCACATGCCCGACGGAGTCGCCCTGCGCCAGCGCGATCAGCGCCCACGTGGCCGGATCGTCGAGCAGTTCGCCGGTGCGATCACGATTGGCGCTCGAGTTCCTCGCACAGAGCCTGGACGACGGCGGGATCGAACTGGGTCCCGGCGCAGCGGCGCAGCTCTGTCACGGCCTGATCCATGGTGCGAGCCGGCCGGTAGGGGTGCGCGGAGCGCATCGCATGGTAGGCGTCGCAGACGGCGATGATGCGGGCGCCGATCGGCGCCTCGTCGTGGCGCAGCCCGTCCGGGTACCCGCGGCCGTCCCAGCGCTCATGGGAGGAGCGGACCAGCGCCGCGGAGGGGGCCAGCGACGGCGCCGCGCGGAGGATTCGCTCTCCGACGATCGGATACTCGCGCATGAAGCGTCGCTCGTTGGCGTCGAGCGGGCCGGCCTTGTGCAGGATCGCGTCCGGGACGGCGATCTTGCCGATGTCGTGCAGCTCGGCGGCGCTCTCGATCTGCTGCGCGGTCGATTCGTCGAGCCCGAGGCGGCGGGCGACGAGGACCGAGAGCCCGGCCACCGCGCGCATGTGCTCGTGCAGCGCAGGGTCGCGCTCGTAGAGCATCTTTAGAACGGCGTCCCGGGTCTGCGCCTGGTCGAGCGCCCGGGCTGCCTTGGCCACGTACATTCGTGCGTCTGCGGTGCGTAGGGCCGCCGGCACGGTGCGCGCCTCGGCGGGACACGCGACCACACCCGACGAGCTCGTGATCGAGAACGCGTCGCCGTGCTCGGTGAGCGCCTTCTCGGCGCGGATCAGCGCTGCCTGGGCGGCGGGACCCGCTCCCTCCAGGATCGCGCAGAACTCATCTCCGCCCATCCGATAGGCGGTACCGGGAGCGACCGCCGCCGCGAGTCGCGTGGCGAGCCGGACAAGCAGCGCGTCCCCACTGGGATGCCCGAAGGTGTCGTTGTAGCGCTTGAACCCGTCGAGGTCGAACAGCGCCAACATGAACGGCTGCCGCTCGTTTGCGGGTGTAAGCCGGTGTTCGAGGTCACTCACCAGCAACCGGCGGTTGCCCAGGCCGGTGAGCTCGTCGGCGAGCGCTTGGGTGCGGGTGTGCTCGAGCAGCTCGAGCGCCACCGACATGCGGACGATCATGACGACGAGCGCCGCGGCGGCGAGTCCGGCCGCCAGGCCACGGGCGCCGTGAGCCGCCGCGGCGATCAGGACGCCGAGTGCTGCCACCGCACTGAGGATCGCGGCCGGCAGCCGGCGCGCGGCGTCGTGCGGAACGGTCGCGTGGCGACTGGGGTAGAACGCGGCGAGGCCGAGGAGCAGTGCCGAGGAGACGAACAACGTATCCGCGGCCGAGCCGCGATGGAACGTTCCGGCATCGGCCAGCTGGACGAGGACCACGTCCCCGATCACGTTCACGGCGATCGCGGTGACGATCAGCGCCCAGGCCGGACCTGGGCGCCAGCCCGTCATACCGAGAACGGTGATCACGAACATCAACCCGATCAGCGCGCCGACCAGCAACAGCTGCGGCGGCAGGGCGGGGTGGACGCGGCCGCGGCCAAAAGCCGGAAACAGCAGCAGCGCGCCGACCGCGGCGGCGGCGAGTCCGGTGAGCACGCCGTCGAGCGCGAGTACCGGGTCGAAGCGGCGCACTCGCTCGCGCGCGAGCAGGCCGAGCGTCGCGTACGCGAGGGTGAAGGCGACGAACAGGAGCGTCAGCGTCGCGTGCGAATACATCGTGTGGCGGTTCGGTGTCGAGAGCCGGAAGACGACCTCCGCCGTCCCCCACACGACCACGCCGACGGCGGCTACGGTCCAGGCCACTCCGGCGTCCCCGCGACGGCCGCGATAGGCGCAGCTGGCGGCGGCGAAGTAGAACAGCCCGCAGTACAGCCAGTCGTCCACGACCGTCGAAGTGCTGCCGGCCAGCGCGCACACACCATGGACCGCAACACCGACCGCCGCGACACCGACGAACGCTCGCCGGGCGTCGTCGGCCTGCGCTCGATGATCGGGCCGCGCCCCTTGGTGCAGCGGTGCGTCAGTGCTGATCGAGGAGTGCAAGGCCGGTAGCTGCTCCGGGGCTGGTCACGAATCTCGGCGCCGTCTGCCGTTCGGGCACCCGGGGTCATCGTACGGGGCGCCGGGGAAATGGACTAGACGCTGACCCATCAGTCGTGTGGGTTAGAACAAATGTCCAGCGCGGCCGTCAGCGCCGCGGCGGGCGTGGGCTCGCGCCCCTGGCCCTGCGCGCGGCGCGCACGTCGCCGATCGGTCCGGTGGCGAGACGGCGGTACGGGCGAGCCAATGGCCAGTGATCGTCCTCGAGCGCCGAGGCGGCGTCCAGATGACCCATGCTCTGGATCAGCCGCGCGAACCCGTCGGACACTCGACCTTCAGATCGTTGCCGTAATACCGGTAGTGCTGGGTCGGCGATGCCCGTCCTCCTCGTCCCACATCTTGTCCGGGTGCTCGCCGATCGGGTCCACGGCGGCGGCGATCCAGAAGAAGTGCTCGACGAACTTCAGAACGAACTGCTCGTTGCTCGCGTCGTGCTCGAGCAGGCCCATGGCCAGCTCGAGCATGTTCTGGCTAGCTGAACATCGCCATCCACGCCGTGCCGTCTGCCTGCTCCAGGCGCCCGCCCGTGGGCAGCGCGGCACTGCGATCGAATACGCCGATGTTGTCCAGGCCGAGGAAGCCGCCCTCGAACACATTGCGGCCGCTGGGATCCTTGCGGTTGACCCACCAGGTGAAGTTCAACAGCAGGCGCTCGAAGCACTGCTGGAGAAACGGCAGATCCATCTCGCCCAGCTCTGATTCCAGCCTCTGCAGGAACAGCGTCGCGACGCATGCACCGGGGGGTTGACGTCGCCGAAGTTCCACTCGTAGGCGGGCATCTGGCCCGTCGGATGCAGGTAGTCCTGCCAGAGCATCAGATCGATCTGGCTCTTGGCGAAGTCCGGGTCGACGATGGCCAGGGGAATGCAGTGAAAGGCGAGCTCCCAGGCCGCGTACCCCTTGGTTCCTTCGCCGGCGGGGTTGACCGTGTCGGCGCCGTGCAGCACGCAGTCACCGATCCCGTCCTTGGCGAATCGCGTCGTGCTCTCCTTACCCCACAGCCGCGCCGTGTTGGTCTCGCGCGAGCGCGAGCGGTTCACCGCCGCGAGATCGGCATACGGGAACTCGGCCCGCTGACGCTCGCTCAGGTACGGCCCCCATCGCCGCCAGGGAACGCCGGCCCGCGCCTCCTCGATCGCGCTCGAGCGCCGGCGAGCCAGGATCTGCGCGAC
>JADGPN010000384.1 GCA_017882465.1 Solirubrobacteraceae bacterium | reverse complement strand
CATGATCGACTACCGCGTCGGCGTCACCCCGACGGAAACGATCACACTGGTGCGCCTCGACAGCGACTACTTCGACGCCGACGGCAACGCAACCGTTACGTAGACAGTCAATCGGCTGAGCGTAATGTCGGCGCACGGCGGAGGTCCTGCTCTTTGAGCGATAGGCTCCCGCCCGGCGTGACTGCACTGTGGCGTAACGACCGCTCCGGCTGGGGGCTGCTGCCCCCGGGTGGCTTTCTCGATGAGGCGGCGCTTCATGAGGAGGCGCCGTAGCTGCTGCCCTGTCCGGTCCCCCGCAAATGGTGGTCGTCGGCCGCGAGGTCCCGTTGGGCGGCAAGGGCTGGGGTGGAAAGAATCGCCACCGGCGCGAGACCGCCGGGGCTCCCGTCTCGGGACAGGCCGACGCCTCGGTCGCGACCGAGGCGCTCGAGGGGCCGGAACTCGATGAGCAGGACGAGGGATCGACCGAGACAGACGACGGCGCCGGCGGTAACGTCGAGGACCTCGACCGCGACAAATCAAGCTGCGGTGTAGTCCACAAGCTGCGGTGTAGTCCAAACTGAAACTGCAGCCGCAGCCGCGGCAATCGAGCACGAGGAGACAGCATGAACCGAATCGCAGCCCTCGCCGTTTCGACCGTGGCGGTGGGGATGGCTGCCCTCGCCTCCGCGGCGACCGCCGCGCCCATCTCCAAGTCGATCCCGTTCCAGAACAGCAGCGGGAAGGTCACGTGCGGGATCGAGATCCACGCGCTCAACAAGCCCGCCACGAAGGTCCTGTGCGCGGCCCGCGGCATCCCGGCACCCAAGCAGAAAGGGGTCGGCGACCCGGGATTCGTCCAGCTCGGCGTGCTCGGCCAGCCGCAGGTGCTGAGGCTCAGCCAGGATTCATTCGTCGCCGGCAAGTCGGTCAAGCTGGGTCGAGGCCGGCTCTGGAACCAGCTCGGCGTGACTTGCCACATGGCGCTGAGCACGGTGATGTGCTTCAACGGCGACAACCACGGGTTCGTCATCGGCAACGGGCACTACAGATCGTTCTGAGCGACTAGGTAGACCTCCCCGGCCTCGAGGAGTGCGTGGCCGCTCGCCGTCGGCGGTCTGCGCCTCGCTCTGAGCGTTGCGCGGCGCGCTGGACGCTCACCGCGACTGCCGTGGGATCGAGAGCAGCTGTCCGAGCAGGACCGCGACGCTCACGACGTGCGGCCACGCCACGGCAAGAGCCCGTGAGTCACCACGCTCGGTCAGGATCGCGATAGCGACGGCCTGATCCTCGGTTTTCGATTTACTCTCGTCACTCCTTCCGGCCTCGCATAGCGCTCAACAGTGGTCCCGCATTTCGCGCTCGAGTCGCTTCGGGGCCAGCAGTTCACGGTCCCCGAGTGATTGGAGGACGCCCTCACTACCAAGCCGGTGTCCGGAGCGACGTGGTGGACAGAGTTGGCCAGTCGCCCATCTCGCATCCTGCGAACAGAGTTGCCATCTGCCAGCTGCCCTTCGAAGGCGCCATACTGGTCGCACCGTCGAGTTCTACAAGGTGGAGTATTGGCAATGGCTTCCGATGTCCAGCGACCGAATGATCTGTCGCAGCGCCTCGATGGTGTGCTGCGGCGAGAAGGGCATGACGTTCGCGGCGAGATCCTGGAGAGTCTGCTCGAGACGCTCTACTTCGCGAGCCTGCGCACGGAGGAGGGCGAATCGATCCGATGTCAGGTGGCCTACATGGATCCGGCGAATCCAGATCCCAGCCCGCCAAAGCGGGTCGTCAAGGACCGCTGGCAGGTGACACCACTCGCCTCGTCGATCACCCTGAACGTTGCAAGTGTCGTCAAGCTCGCCAAAGCAACAGATCCGAGGACCTCATCGTTCGCGGTCTACGAAGACGCGAACGGCGGTGTCCAGATCTGGGGTCTGGTTGACCAAGGCAATCAGTACCACGACTTCGTCAATTTCGACTCTGGATCCGGCCCACTGCCGCCAGGTCTCTTCCTGGCGTCTATAGATGGACCGGGCCAGATCACGGTCCGCAGACGTTTCATGCCGATAGGAACGCTACGGATCGATCGCATCTTGGTGGAGACCGTAGATGTCTTCCACACCGGGCCGGTCCGCGACGCGCTCCGGCCTGGCATCGACATGAACATAAGCCGAGCGCGAGAAGTCGTCGGCCAGGAAGTCTTTGACTACCACGGACACTGGGAGCTCTCGCTTACGCAGACTTGGATTGCAACGCTTTGCCGGCTACTGCTTCGCGCGCGCCATTACGGTCACGGAGGCGCGCTGCTCATCACACCGGACGACACAGAAATCGGTCTAAACATCAAGTATCGCCTCGACTATCCTCGCCTCATCGCGGCGCTTGATACGCGAGCGAAAACAGTGATCCGTCGCGTCGCCACTGAAGGCGAGATTCACGACCTGCTCGAGGACGACGCCGACGAGATGCCGATGGGCCTATACCTCAAAGCCGTAGTTGAGAGAAGTGACGAGGATGACAATCGAAGCGAGCTCGATGGAGCGATCTGGTTCATCTCACTGCTGACACGAGTCGACGGCTTGGTGCTTATGACGCCCGACCTAGCAGTGAGAGGTTTTGGGGTAGAGATAACGCTTTCAGATCCCCCGGCGACTATCAGCCGCGCGCTTGACGCGGAGGCCGCCTCAACAACCAATCTCGTGTACACCCAATACGGTACGCGCCATCGTTCGATGATGCGCTACTGCTGGGCGATCCCGGGCAGCGTCGGGTTCGTCGTCTCGCAGGATGGCGACGTCCGGGTCATGACGCGTCGGACAGATGAACTGTTGGTGTGGGAAAACCCTCTACTTCAGATGCAGATTGATCGATCTCTGGAGGACGCGGAGGACACAAATGGCGACACGTCGGAGGACGCCGACGATGGCGAGGGCAACAGCGTCGCGACCGCCGGTTGGCGCCAAGGCCGTAGCTTTTCCGAACGGGTCAGTTCTCGCCGCAATTTCCGTGACAGGCCCCTCGGCGCGAAAGGCACTGGCTCGCCGTAAGGGTTAGGGAAACGCAGTTCCCTAACCCATTCCGTCCGACGGCGGGTCTGAGGGCTGATCGGCTCCGCTGAGGGTTTCAGGCGGCGAGTCGTCGGCGCGCTTTCTGCACCGATGGCAGCGCGGCCTTGGCCTTGGCAAGCGGTCGCGCGCGAACGTCGACGCTCGCGGGCTTGGCGGCGATCGTGATCTCCTCACCGGTAGCCGGGTTTCGGCCCTTGCGTTTCTTCTGCGCCGGCTTGACCCGAACGGTCAGCTGCACAAGACCGCCGACACGAACCTTCTGCGCGTTGCCGAGCTCCTCCAGCACGATCTCCTCCAGCGCCCCGAGGACTCGCTTGGCCTCGGCTCTGGTGATCTCGGAGCGGTCAGCGACGGCGGTCGCGAGTTGTGTCTGGGTTAGCGGCAACGGAACTCCTTCACGATCGAATGGTGCGTAATGCGTACGCACGGGTGCAATTGAACCTCTCGTGGCGGACGGGCCGGCGCGAGCGCCAGCTGGTCTGTGTCGCGCGGACCGCGGCGACGCGCACATCCATGATCGCGTCGAACTGGAGGATCCCTGGGTTGGCGGCCATCCATGGCAGGGAGCCCTCGTCGTCATCTCGGGAACTCCCGGCCGCTCATCCCATCTGCCGGGCCAGCTACATCGTTTCACCCGCGCGGCGGGCAGCCTGGTGGCGGCGGTCGAGCACGTCGGCGATGTCGTCGATCTACTCGGGCCGTGGGGCGGCGTAACGGGCGGTGGTCCGGAGGGCGACGTGCCCGAGCCTGCGTTATGCCGAGTTGTTGCTGGCGTTGAGCACGTTCTCGCTGCTTGCGCCGTCTGCGGGGGCGCCAGCTACTCGGCATAAATCCCTCTGCCTTCTGATCGTCGTTTCTTCGCCGGACGGTTGAGTTGGGCGAAGGAGGAGATGATGGTGGGAACGTCGGTGCTGCTCGACGTGAGCGGGCCTTTGCACCCGTTCGCATCAGGCTTTCGGGTCGAGCTGCTGGAGCTCGGTTACCGATGGACTGCGGTCCGTGAGCGGATGCGCCTGATGGCAGAGCTGAGCTCTTGGATCGCCGCGTGCGGTCTTGAGCCGGTGGATCTGACCGCGTCATTGGTCGAGGGGTTCAGCGAGGCCGCGCGAGCCCGGCATCCAGGGAAGCGGTGGTGCTCACCGGCGTCGGAGCGGGCGCTGCTCGCATACTTGCGCGGGGTGGGGTTGGTGGCGCCGCCGGAGGAGACGGTCGGGGTTGATCCGGTTGCCCGGCTGATTGTGCAGTTCGTTGAGTACTTGGTGCGGGAGCGTGGCCTGAGGGCCGGCTCAGCTTCGGTTTACGAGTACAAGCG
>JADGPN010000383.1 GCA_017882465.1 Solirubrobacteraceae bacterium | reverse complement strand
GCCGCTCTATGAGCTCGCCGTGATGACCGCTGAGCGCGCGCGCAGCACCAGCCGCGACGTGCAGATCACGTTGATCACGCCCGAGGCGCGGCCGCTGAAAGCGTTCGGGCAGGCAGCCGGCGACGCGATCCTGCGCCTGTTCTCACAAGCCGGGATCACGTTGCACTCGGGCGTGGTGGCACGAGTACCGACCCCCCAGCTGGTCACGTTTGGCGACACGCGATTGGACGCCGATCGGATCGTCACGCTACCCAGGATCAGCGGTCCCGCCCTGCCCGGAGTTCCGGCCGGGGCGCGCTGGAGCGTGCCCATCGATGAGCGTTGCGTCGTGCCAGGCACCGACGGTCGCATCTTCGCCGCCGGGGACGCGACCGACTTCGTTGTCAAGCACGGCGGGATCAGCGCCCAGCAGGCCGACACCGCAGCCGCGGGCATCGCCCACCTCGCCGCTCTCGGGGACCGGCCGCCACCCCTCGATCCGATCCTCCGCGGCATGCTGCTGACCGGCAAGCAGCCGCTGTACCTCACTGCGCGCGTCGTCGCCGGCCTCGGCTGGCGCTCGGAGGTCTACCAGCAGCCGCCCTGGCCCGCCGACGAGAAGGTCGCCGCCGAGGAGCTCGGGCCGTACCTCGCCCACCTCGACACCGCCACGGAGCCGCCCTGCGATCAAGCGACGGTCAACCCCTGACCGACAGCCCTGCGACACAACCATCGCTACCACCACGGCTCGCTCCACGTAATCGTGGAAAGGCCCCTGACCCGCCCGGCGCTCTGGCCTGATCCGCGCGACGAGAGCGAATTCGGGTCGGCCGTGACGGCGCTGGTCAACGACGCCGAGCAGGCGCGACGCCGGGGGACCGCAGCCCCACGCCAGGGTTCAACAGCACTTCCTCGGCCCACACCATATGGGACGCTACTTCGAGGTCATCCGGCGACTGCTCTCAGCCCGCGAACGAGCCGACTACAGCCAGAACGCATCGGCTGACAGCTCCCAGGACCAAGGCCGCGTCAGCCGAACGTCCATGCTGGTCTACCCCGGGCCCGCACGCGCCGCACGCGCGCAGACCCCTGACGGGATCCCGTCGCCGCCGGCCGGCGGCAGGAAGCCACTCTTGGGGGCGTAGTATGGGTGGCGATCAGCGATTTGGCGTCGACCGCGGAACTCATGCCGGTCTGGCATTAGCCGTGTTGTATTTGCACCACCCGTCCTCGCTCGAGCACGATCCGCGCGAACACCTGCCAGAGCATCCGGATGTTCCTGAACGGATCGCGGTGACGGAAGCCGCGATGGCGGCGGCCGGTGGGGCGGGATGGGCACCGGTGCTGGCGCCGCCGGCCAGCGATCATGAGCTCGAGCTCGTGCACAGCGCCGATCACATTCGGAGGATTGAGGAGGCTTGCGCCAGGGGTGGTGGTCAGATTGATCCCGATACGTACGTGGGCGAAGCTTCGTTCAACGCGGCGGTGCACGCCGCGGGCGCTGCGTGCGAGATGGCACGAGCCCTGATCGGAGGCCGGGCGAGCTTGGCCTTCTGCGGCGTCCGCCCCTCGGGCCATCACGCCGAGCGCGACCGCGCGATGGGCTTCTGCCTGTTCAACAACGTCGCGATCGCGGCCGAGCTGGCGACCCGGGAGCTCGGCGTCGGCAAGGTCCTGATCCTTGACTGGGATGTGCACCACGGCAACGGAACCGCGGACATTTTCCGGCGACGCGCCGACGTGCTGTTCGCGAGTATCCACCAATCCGGCCTCTGTCCGGGGACCGGCGCGCTCAGCGATGCCGGTGCGGAGAGCGGTCTCCGCTACACGATCAACGTGCCCGTGCCGAGTGGCGCAACTGGCCTGCCACGTGCGAGACATGGCTGCGCAGGTCGCGGCGCCGATCGGTGCAGTACTCGAGGGCGGCTATGACCCCGCGACCCTGGCCGAATGCGTCCTCGCCACGATCACGGCACTCGACGGGCAAGGGACCACACGGTCGATCGCGCCCGACCCGCTCATCACCTCGCGCGTGGCCGCCCACGTGGGGTACTTCTGGACGCTGTAAGCGGTAAAGGTCTGCGCCAGCCACTCGCACAAGCTCAGACGCAAACCAGCACGTCGCGGACAGCGGCAGGTTCGCGGTGCGGACGTCGTCGTGTGGAGCTGGGTGCCGCCGGATCTTTTCGCCTGACGCGGACGTGGCCGAGAGTCTCCCTTGCGGTCCGGTTCTGTGGCATCGCCGGGGCTACCAGCTGATCGCCCATTGACCGAACTGGTGCAGACGCTAGGCTGTGGGATTATGGGCGAGCGCCCCGGCGATGACGGCGCGTTTATGACGGTGGTCCTTGCCGATGACCATGTGTTGGTGCGCAGTGGCGTGCGAATGCTAATCGAGGCTGAGGATGGGGTGTCGGTGGTTGCCGAGGCGGGCGACGTCGGCGGGACGCTGCGCGAGGTTCGCGCCCATAAACCGGACGTGCTCGTGCTCGACCTCACGATGCCCGGCGGATCCAGCCTCGCGGCGATCCCATCGATCCTCGAGGCCTCGCCCGATACCGCGATCGTGATCCTCACCATGCAGGACGAGCCCTCGCTCGCTCGCGCGGCGCTGCGCGCCGGTGCGCTCGCGTTCGTGCTCAAGGACGAGGCCCCAGCCGAGCTCATGAAGGCGGTGCGTGCCGCCGTAACCGGATCTCGGTATGTCAACCCGCAGCTGGGCGCCCGGATCGCGGCCGAGCCGGACGGTCGAGCCGAACTGCCCGACCAGCTGAACGACCGCGAGGTCGAGGTACTAAAGCTGGTCGCGGTTGGGCACACCAGCATGGAGATCGGGCGTCAGCTCAACCTCAGCGTGCGGACCGTTGAGAACTACCGTTCGCAGATCCTGAAAAAGACCCGCCGCACCTCGCGAGCCGAACTGGTCGCCTACGCGCGCGATTGCGGCGTCGTTCATTAACGAACACGCTACGTGGCCGTCTAGCCCTGGTTGACTGACGCTACTTCGCGGTGTGGTCGACCTCCGACAGCCCCAACAGCCTCGTCTAAGTGTGAACGCGCGTGGTGACACAATCGCCGCCTGGGAGAGAGGCGACATCGTCCAAGCCGCATAAAGGCCACACTGACCCGCGAGCTCGGTCAGACGGAACCCCGCTGGTCTGCATTGGAACGCGACGCGCCTCGCGACGCGGATGTCGAGCAGCATTGAGCACGAGCCTAATCCGGGCGGAACTTCGCAGAGCGGCCCGGGACGCAACGCCACCCCGCTCGCGCGGCTGCCGCGCAGCACTCAAGACACTAAGACACGTCGATGTTTGCAAGGCAGAAACATAGCGACGACGAGGTGAGGGCTCGAGCAGTGCAGCACGCACGCCGGTGGCGTTCGCTTGTTCACGTGTGCTTTCGCTATGGCAGAGTCATCGGCTCGGGGGGTATCCCGATCCCCAGGGTCACTGGTCGCGGACACTTGGCGGGAGCTCGTTGACCACCAGCCAGTACAAGCCGAGCTGATGGACCATCTCGGCAAACTGGTCGAAGTCGACCGGCTTGCGGACATAGCTGTTGGCCCCGCGTCGATAGGCCGCGGTGACATCAATCGGCGCGCCGAAGCCCGTCAGGATCACCACCGGCGTCAGGCATGTGCGCTCGTCCTCGCGGATGCGCCGCAGCACCTCGAGCCCGTCGATCTCCGGGGGGAGGTTGAGGTCCAGGAGTACCAGCCGCGGCATGCTGTTGGTGTCGTTGAGCAGGTAGTCGAGTGCCTCCTGGCCGTCGTGCGCGACCTCGATGTTGGCGCTCGTGCCCATGCGCAGCGCACGCACCGTCAGGGACTCGTCATCTGGGTTGTCCTCGACGAGCAGGATCGTTGCAGGATTGGGCATCAGGTCACCTGTGATTCTGTCGATGGTTGAGCGTCGCCACCCAGGGCAGGGTCAGCCACAAGGTCGCGCTGGCTTCGGGTGGTAGATGCGTTTGGGGGTCGCGTCTATTACGCACTAGACGCCAGTTCCTGTCCGCGGCTTCTGATCCGATTGTGGAGGTCTCACGACGGCTTCGACTAACAAGCGCGGCGAAGGCGCGGTTGGTGTGCGGGTGCCGTCGAGCGCTATCTGCGGGACCTGGACGGGCGCCGTCGTCCAGGAGGTGGATCGTCTTGGCGCGCGGCCGATGAGCTGGAGCGTAGGGCAGCGTATGGAGGCGGCCTCTGGGGCTGGGGGAAACGATACCCGTCACCACGTCTTGACGCGCGTGAGCGGGCGTCGGCGCTCGATTCGTGCTCGCATGTCGAGCACTAGGCTGCCATTGGTCGTGCACCGGACTGGGTTGAGGTCAGCCTCGACCACTTCGGGGACCTCCCCGAGCAGTAGAGCGAAGCGCAGGATCAGCTCGCGCAGCGCCTCACGGTCG
>JADGPN010000382.1 GCA_017882465.1 Solirubrobacteraceae bacterium | reverse complement strand
CGGGGAGCAGGACGGCGACATCACCCTTGCCGGCCGTCTGTGCCGGGGTGCTGGTGGTGCCGCTGCTGGAACTGCTGGCACTGCTGGAACTGCTGCTGCTGGATGATCCGCAGCCGGCGACCACAAGGGCCACCAGCCCGAGACACCCGAGCCAGCGAAGGTTCTTGACAGTCACTTCGATCCTCTCTCCGTCGATTGGTTTCGTTTGCGGCCCCCTGCGCGGGCCGGTCAGGCGGGTGTGGACACACTCCCGCGATCGGGTGGTGATCTTCCCCCGGCTAAAGAACGCAGTCTCTCCACGGTCCCTCCAAACCGTCGACGCACATCTCGGCGTACGCTAGCTGTGAGGGTATGCACCCTAAGCGCTCTTCGAGTTGGCGTTCGGTTAGGGCAAGCACTCGCTGGCCTCGATGCAGCGTCCCGTGTGGGCGCGGGTCGCGAGAGCAGGAGTGCAGTCACCGCAGGCGCTCCGTGCGACCCGATTCGGCAGCGCGGTAGAGAGCCTCGATCGCCCGCGCCTGCCCCACCGCGTCGGCCCGGCCGAGCAGCGGCTCGGCCTCGCCGCGAATCGCGGCGCCGACGTTCTCGAGCTGCAGCCGGTAGGAGTTCACTGGCTCGATCGCGATGGCCTCCACGGCCTCGCCGCGTCGCAGCTCCAGACCGGGGGTGCGGCAGTGCCAAGGATCGCTGACCACGATCGACCCCTCGGAGCCGATCGCCTCCAGCTCGCTGCGAACAGGGAGGTCGAACGCCGCATCGATCTCGGCCAGCACACCGGCATCGAAGGCCATGGTGCCGAGGAAGCGTGTGTCGATGCCCGTCGGGCCGGAGATCTGCTGGGCCGTGACACTGACCGGTTCGCCGGCCAGCAGCCGCACGGCCGAGACGCAATAGCAGCCGACGTCCATCAGGGCTCCGCCGTCCAGCTGGGCGAGCATGCGCACGTCGCCGGTGTCGGCGAGGGAGAAGCTGAAGGCCGCGCGGATCAGCCGCGGCTCGCCGACCGCACCCTCCGCGACGAGCGTCGCGAGCCGCTTCGCCTGCGGGTTGTGACGCCACATGAACGCCTCCATGCAGATCCGCCCCGTCTCCACCGCGGTGTCGAACAGCGCTTCGACCTCGGCCGCTCGGCGCGACAGCGGCTTCTCGCACAGCACGTGCTTGCCGGCCTGGAGAGCGCGCGTGGCCCATTCCACGTGCAGCGAGTTGGGCAACGAGATGTAGACGGCATCGAGGTCGGGATCCGCGAGCAGCTCCTCGTAGGAGCCGTATGCGCGCTCGAAGCCGTTCCGGCGCGCGTAGTCCTGTGCGCGCGCGAAGTCGCGGCTGGCGACCGCAACCATCTCGACCGCGTCCGAGGCTCGGGCACCGGCGATCAGCTTGTCGTTGATGCGCGCGGTGGAGAGGATTCCCCAGCGAGTTACGGCACGTTCACTCATGGCCGACGATCGATTCTGTTCCTGCGTTTCACCAGCAACGGTCCGTGGTCCCTCCGAGATGCGAGATCGGCCCAGTGCGTCTTTCGCGGACCGCAGCGCCAATCCTCGTTCGGACCGGCAGGGCGTCCATCACCCCGAAGGGATGACTGAGCTAAGGTGTCGGGTCCGGCGGATTGCCCATTCGGCCGGGGCGCGCAGTGCGCCCAGCCGGGCCACGCGCCGGCCGCGTGAGCGGTCGGCGGCCAGTCCCGGTGGTCGGAAGTGTCGCCCACCCAGGCAGACACAAAAGTCCTGGGATGTATGTAGTCAGTGGTGATCCATGACCGGGCGTGGCGGGCGGGCCTCACGGCCCGCCCGCACGCATCTCCAGTGACTCCCGACACCACGAAGGCGGTCAGGCCAGCGCCGCCTGCAACCGGGGCGAGAGTTCGGATGGGTCGACCTCCCGCACGACCACGTTGTCGCATCCCACCCACATCGCGGCCTCGCGCAGCGCGCGGGCCATGGCGTCGAGCGCCGCCGGCTCGAGCATCACCCGCTTGGCGATCAACGTCGCACCGTCACGGGCCGGGTCCACGCGACCGGCGAGGCGGCCGCCGGTCAGTAGCGGCATCGCGTAGTAACCATGCACGCGCTTGGGCGCCGGAATGTAGGCCTCGAGGCGATGCTTGAAATCGAACAGTCGCAGCGTTCGCCGCCGGTCCCAGATCAGCGAATCGAACGGCGACAGCAGCGTGGTCCGGTGGCGGCCGCGGGCGCCGAGTTGCGCCAGCGCCTCAGGGTGGGCCCAGCCGGGGTCGCGCCAGCCGGCCACCCGTACCTCCACCAGCTCGGTGTCGCGGATCACGGCGCCGACATCAGCCCGCGTGACGCGATGAAAATCGGCCAGATCGCCGGCCGTGGCCACGCCCAGCGCTCGGCCCGCGATGGCCACCAGGGCAGTCAGGCAGCCGGCGTCGCCGAGCTCGGGCGCGTCGTGCAGCTCGGCCGGCAGGATCCGCTCGGGCAGGTCGTACACCCGCCGCCAGCCCTGCCGCGTCGCGCAGACGACCTCGCCGATATCGAGCAGCCACTCGACTGCGACCTTGACCTCCGACCAGTCCCACCAGGGACCGCCCCGCTTGGCTCCGCCGAGATCAGTCGAGGTCAGCGGCCCCTCCTCGCGCAGCCGCTGGAGCACCTCGGCGCAGACCGCCTCGGGGACGCGGTGCCAGCGCCGCCCGCGGGCCAGGAAGCGGCGGCGGCGGAAGGCGAACAGAGGCCATTGGCCGACCGGCAGCAGGCACGCGGCGTGCGCCCAGTACTCGAACGCCGTCTCGCCGGACCAATAGGCGCGCTCCACGCGCTCGCGTCCGATGGGACCCAGGCGGGCATAGGGGACCAGCTCGTGGGAGCGGGCCAAGACCGAAATCGTGTCGAGCTGGATGGCACCCAGCCGCTCGAGCAGGGCCGTGACGCCGGCACGCCGATCGGGCGCGCCGAGCAGGCACTGGGCCCGCAGCGCCGCCCGCCGCGCCTCGTCGGCCGAGAGCTCGGGATGGGACATGGGACGATCGTGTCAACTGCGCCCGACGGCGGCAGTGCTCGCAACCTTGACGTGACTCCACCGCGCCCGGAGATCCCGCGTCAGCGCGGCAGAAACACGACGCGGTCGCGTAGGTCCTCGACCGCGTCGCCGGGAAGATCGAGCGTGACTCCGAGGTCCTCCACCGAAGAGAAGCCGCCGGCCTCGTCCCTGGTCGCAACGATCCGTCCGGCGAGCGCATCGTCGACTCCCGGGAGCTCCACCAGCGCTGCGAGGGGAGCATTGTTGACGTCGACCAGGCCCGCATCCCCAGCGCCGGCGAGATCGGGGCGGCCCAGGCCCATTTCCCGGGCCAGCGCCGGATCCCGCCGTGCGAGCTCCTGCCCTCGCCGCCTCGCCTCGAGCCGCTGCTGCGCCCGCGCCGACTCGGTCAACAGCGGGTCGGTCATGCGGCGCTCATACTCCGGGCGGATCACGAAGGAGCTCGCCGCCGCCCCGGCCCAGCCGAGGATGATCAGCAGGCCCGCGGCGGCGCTGTAGTGACCGTGAGCGTGATTGGTGCTCGCGGACAGGATCCATCCGGCGACCGTAACACCGGACCACGCCGCTCCGATCGCGATCCACGCCCCCACCCGAGCGCGCACCCCGGCGTAGATCGGGGCCCAGGCCCCGAAGCCGAGCGGCAGCAGCGACAGCCACGGCCAGCGACTTCGTCGAGTCGCGAGGTCCTGCGTCGACACGGCGACGATTCTACGGTCGCCTGATGGGCAGAATGGCAGGAGCCGCCAGTTGGACTCCACCCACGACCGCCCCATCGATCCGCCGCCCGCCGGCGCCCGGCGCCTGAACCGGGGATCAGCCGGCGGCTGGTGCTGCTCCTCGCCGTCGCGTGCGGAGCCGCGGTGGCGAACATGTACTACGCGCAGCCGCTGCTGCCCACCCTGGCCAGCGCGTTCGGCGTCTCCGAGGCCGCCGCCGGACTCCTGATCACAGTCACGCAGATCGGCTACGTCGCCGGCCTCGCCTTTCTGGTGCCGCTGGGCGACCTGCTGGAACGGCGCCGTCTGATCACGACCACGCTGTTGGTCACCGCGGTGGCGCAAGCGGTCGCCGCAGGGTCGCCCGGTTTCGCCGTGTTCGCGATCGCCATCACCGCGGTCGGAGTCACCTCGGTGGTGGCTCAGGTGATAGTCCCGATGAGCTCGCTGCTGGCCGCCGAGCACGAGCGTGGCAGCGTCGTCGGCACGGTGATGAGCGAACTGCTGGCTGGTCGGCATTCTCCTCGCCCGCACCCTGAGCGGTGTCGTGGCGGGACTGCTCGGATGGCGCGTGGTCTACGTATTCGCTTCCTCAGCGATGCTGCTGCTGCCGGCGATCCTGCTGCGTGCACTCCCCACCGTGCCCGTGAGCGAGACACTGGCCTACCGGGCCCTGCGGA
>JADGPN010000381.1 GCA_017882465.1 Solirubrobacteraceae bacterium | reverse complement strand
CCTCGGTCGGCGCGGGCCCGTCAAACAGCGCCACCGCGCCGAGATGCATGTGGCTGACCTCGTTCTCGACGTGCAAGAACAGCGAGTCCAGCGTGCTCATGCTCTGCATCGCGGTGCTCCTGAGCTGAAGATCGCAAACCGCTGGCGCGAGGCCAGGCCGCCCATCGCGGCCTGAATCGCCGCCTGTGCCTCACGGTAGGCCCGATCGACGCACCGCGCGTCGCTGGCGGGCTGTGAGTCGTGCCCGACATCGATCGGGTCCAGCAGCAGCAGCTGCGTGACGTGGTGGTCGCTTTGGAGTTCGGCTGCGACCACACGCTCGCCGAGCGTGACCGGGGCGGGCGCGCCGGCGGACTGGTCGGTCTGGACGATGATCTTGGGCATGTCGTTTTCCCTGCGGAAATGCGGCAGCGGCGGGCGCCAGCTAGTCGTGCGGTCGCGTCAGGTACACGTGGCGGGGGTTGCTCAGATCGGGGGTACGCTCATCGCGCCGCCGGGCCACACCCCTAGAAGTACAGAACAGGCCCCGCAACCAACGAGTGGCCCTGGCCTCTCGCCTCGTGGCGCAGGTCGCGCCGTCGGTGGCATACGGGCTTGGGCTGAGAATCCTGGCCACGCGGCCTCCTGTTCGAGGCTACTCCTATCGCGCGGCAAGATGTTAAGAAGTCAGGCGATCTGAAGCGGTTGATCTCCCACTGTCCTCAGTGCTCGACCAGCCGGGCGCGCAGATCGCGGCAGCGGCCGAGCATCTCCTCGGTCCGGGCGCGCGTCGCCCAGTGCACCGGATGCTCACTCCCGCCGTTGCAGGACTGCCCCATCGCGAACGCATAGTCCCAGGAGGCCATATGACGTTTCAGCTCGGCCTCCGCCTCGGCAAGCTGGGCGCGCAACTTCTCCCTGCTCATGCGCCCTCTTCGTTCTCGCTCGTGGCTAGGCGCGCGAGCAGGCACTTGGCGGTTAGCTGCCCGAGCCTGGTCCGCACGCTCTTCACGGTTCCCGCCTAGTTCCCGCACATCCGTCTCAGCTGAGCCATGCGGGGTTCGACTGCCTGACCGGCTGCGCGTTGCCGTCGGCGCGGGCGTGCGGTCGCGAGGAACAGACCTGCCGTTTCTATCGTCAGTTCGAGTTGCTTTGTCATTGGTGCCGTTTTCGGCAATCGTGGAACCGGACCTGAGCAGGCTCCCATTCAACCGCGAACCTAGATACGGCCCGGTGGCCCGAATCCGCCGTTCGTGGTTCGCCATTGGGACCCAAGACGCCCGCCCTGCGTAAGTGCAAGCGCGGAAGGTAGCCTCACTCCTCAGCGCGATCCACCGCCAGACGCTTGAGGGAAACATGAAACGCCCACCGCAGGAGCACAGTGCCCTGCCGTGCCGCCGCCGGGCCGGCGCACCGCGGGCAAGCCCGCGGCGCGCGTGCGGTAAACGGACCTCAGGTCTTGATCATCCCGTGCGGGTTGAACACGAACTTCTTGGCCACGCCGCTGTCGAAGTCCTTGTAGCCCTGCGGCGCTTCATCAAGCGAGATCACGGTTGCGTTCACGGCCTTCGCGATCTGCGCCTTGTCGTTGAGGATCATCTGCATCAGCCCGTGGTGGTAGCGCATCACGGGGCACTGACCGGTGGTGAAGCTGTGCGACTTCGCCCAACCCAGACCGATCCGGATCGACAGTGAGCCGACCTTGGCGGCCTCATCGATCCCACCCGGATCACCCGTCACATACAGCCCCGGGATTCCAAGCTTGCCGGCCGCCCGGGTCACGTCCATGATTGAGTTGAGCACCGTCGCCGGCGCCTCGTGACCCGCGTCGCCGCCGTGCCCACGGGCCTCGAACCCCACCGCATCGACCGCGGCGTCGACCTCCGGCACGCCAAGGATCTGCTCGATCTGATCCTTCGGGTCTCCCTTGGAAATGTCGACTGTCTCGCAGCCGAAGCTGCGCGCCTGCTCGAGCCGCTCGGGAATCAGGTCCCCAACGATCACGACCGCGGCCCCCAGTAGCTGCGCTGAATGCGCCGCGGCGAGGCCGACCGGCCCGGCGCCCGCGATGTAGACCGTCGAGCCGGAGGTGACCCCCGCCGTGTACGCGCCGTGATACCCGGTCGGGAAGATGTCCGAGAGCATCGTCAGGTCGAGGATCTTCTCCATCGCCTGATCCTTGTCGGGGAACTTCAGCAGGTTCCAGTCGGCGTACGGCACGAGCACGTACTCCGCCTGGCCGCCGACCCAGCCGCCCATGTCGACATAGCCATACGCCGAGCCGGGACGCTCCGGGTTCACGTTCAGACACACCCCGGTGTTCCCGGTCTTGCACATGCGGCAACGGCCGCAAGCGATGTTGAACGGCACCGAGCAGAGATCACCGACCTTGATGTACTCGACGCCTGGCCCGGTCTCGATCACCTCGCCGGTGATCTCGTGACCGAGGATCAGGCCCTCCGGCGCTGTCGTGCGACCGCGCACCATGTGCTGGTCGGAGCCGCAGATGTTGGTCGCCACGCACTTCAGGATCGCCGCATGCGGAAGCTTGCGCCCGACGTTCGCGGGGTTGACCCCTGGTCCGTCCTGCAGCTCGAACGTCGGGAACTCGATGTCGTGGACCTCCACCTTCCGCGGTCCTATGTACGCCACGCCTCTGTTTTCTGCCATGTTCTCTTCTCCTGCAGTTGGTGTTTGTCCGGTGTGTTGGGCGGTCTGCGCAGCGATAGGCCCTCAGGCGGCGCGCGCTCTCGGTCAAGCGCAGCGAGGGCGCTGGACGTGCTGGCGTGGCGCCGCCGGACCCGGACGTCAGCGAGGTGCGGAAGCGTCCGCTGTACCCAACCCGCTGCCAGCACTCTGGCGTCGCCGACGAGCATCGCTCGCAGTCGCGCTACACGCCGGACGGCGCGGTCCACGTCTGCGACGCCGAAGATCACGTCCGGGAACTTGCTGACCCGCCCGCGCACTCGCGGCCGCGCAGGAGCTGCGGTCTCAGCCACGGCCGCTTGACTCGGGCTGACGTGCTGCAAAGCTCCCTCCACGTGGTTATCAGCAGGATCGTACCGCGCTCGAAAAAGGGGCCTACAGCCCGTACTCGGCTAGCCGTGCGCGCAAGTCGCGGCAGCGGGCCACGAGTCGCTCGGTACGCGCATGCGTCTCCCAATGCGCCGGGTGGTGGCGCGCGCCGTCGCGGCCTCCCCCCATCGCGAACGCGTACTCCCAGCTCGCCATGTGAGCCTTCAGCTCAGCGATGGCGTCGGCCAGCTCGGCCTCCAATCTCTCTTGCGTGTCTCGCCCTTCTTGCACGGCCGGACCTCCGGCGTTCCTCCATTGAACCAGCAGGCGCAGAACTACCCTGGATCTGAACTGGAGAACGTCGGCAGCGCCGGCCGCATGCTGGCCTTGACTCTGGCTTCGCGTGCAGGCGGGCCTGAAGGAGGACACGCGTCCCAATCAACGGCGAAGCAGCCGTGCGCTCGCGCGACCGCTCGCCGGTAACGCGCACGCGCGGCCGCGGTTGACATCGAGACGGCAGGAACCGTCAGCGCGATCGAGGTTCACGTGTTCGTGCCGCTAACGGTGTTCGCGGGTCCTACACGCGGCAACTCGCCGACCACACAACGCGCTTGTCGATCAAATGACGAGACTCAGCCGCACGGCGCGTCGCTCCGGCTTCGACGGGCGATGAAGTAGCGTTCGCCGGAGAAGCCTTGGACGACGCGGATCCCGCTGAGTTCCACCGAGTGGTCGCAGGGCGTTCCTGATGGGAAGTACCATGCTCTCAGAGCTTTACCGGATTCAGGGATTTCACCCATCCGCGTACGGCCGAAGGCCACCCCAACTAAACGGACAGTCCCCTGGCCGTCAGACATGAGGCCGGTGTCACGGTCGGCGTGGTGCGTTCTGCAGCATGATCTGACGCTCGTCGGTAGCGCAGCTCCCACGTCGGAGCAAAAGGCTCGCGACCCCCGACGGGTCTCGGCTTGACGGGAGGAATCTCAACGGCGTCGAACGTCGTCCGCGTGAGATGACAGCCTCGCTTCGCGAAGCGACGGTCTCGGACGGATATCCCGGCGGCGCGTCGTGCATATGCACGGCGGGTGCCGCTGCTTGCTCGACGCGGACGACCAAGCAAATTCCGGGCGCTTGTGGTTTCGCGTGAACTCGACATGCTCCGCCCCGCCGGGCTCCGGCGTTCCTCCATTGAACCAGCAGGCGCAGAGCTACCCTGGATCTCTGAACTGGAGAACGTCGGCAGCGCCGGCCGCATGCTGGCCTTGACTCTGGCTTCGCGTGCATGCGGGCCTGAAGGAGGACACGCGTCCCAATCAACGGCGAAGCAGCCGTGCGCTCGCGCGACCGCTCGCTGGTAACGCGCACGCGCGGCCGCGGCTGACATCGAGACGGCAGGAACCGTCAGCGAGACGGCAGGAACCGTCAGCG
>JADGPN010000380.1 GCA_017882465.1 Solirubrobacteraceae bacterium | reverse complement strand
GACTACTGGCAACAGATCGCCGGCGCCGACCCGGGCCTGCTCGTGTTCGACTCCAAACTCACCACCTACAAAGTCCTTGACGAGCTCACCGCGCGCGGCGTCCGGTGGCTGACACTGCGTGAGCGCGGCCCGAAACTGATCGCCGATCTCGAAGCGCTCCCCGACACAGAGTGGACGAAAGTTCGTGTCGACCGCCACGGGCGCTACCGCGAACCCGAGATCCACGACGAGCTGATCCAGATCAAAGGCATCGACGCGCCTGTGCGCCAACTCGCTGTGCGCAACATCGGCCGCGAGCACCCCACGATGCTGATCACCAACGTGATCGATCTCACCACCAAACAACTGTTCGCCCGCTACGCCGAGCGCATGACCATCGAGAACGAGCTCGACGCCTACATCAGCGGCTTCCACCTCAACGCCCTCTCCTCAGGCCTCCCGCTCAACGTCGACATCGACGCCACCCTGACCGTCATCGCCGGCAACCTCTACCGCCTTCTCGCCCGCCGACTCCCCCGCTACGAGAACGCGACCCCCGACAAACTCTGGCGCCACTTCCTCGACGCCACCGGCACCATCCACACCACCCCCGACGCGCTCACCGTCGAGCTCAACATCCGCACCTACCACCCCGTCCTGATCGCCGCCGGCTTCGCCGACACACCAACCCCGATCCCCTGGCTCAACGACCGCGAACTCCGATTCCACTTCCCGCCCCGCTAAAACCTCAACAAGTCTTCCTGACCGAGGATCGAGGTTAGTGCCTGGGTTCGAGAGCAAGTCAGCGATCTCCCGCTGCTGCGGCAGGCCACGAGCCATTAGCCGCCCGCCGAGGCGACCCAAGAGTCCGCGCGGAAGGAAAACGCGTTGAGGATCGGGCGGGGCGGGCTTCCTGGCTGGACTGAGGACGGCTCGTTGGTCACGCTGTCCGCACCATAGTCCCGTCGCGCTTGGCCACCGCGATACCGATGGAAAGACCGCAGCGAAGACGTCCCATCGACCTATCTGTCGGCCTGTCCACTCGTTGAGATTGTCAGAGAGGTCCGGTGGCTCTTGACTCGACACGCCCGCATACGGCGACGCATGGCAGGTGTCCCGCTGACCGATCAATCGCCTGCTCCTCCGTCCAGGCGATGCAGCCACGCTGCACCACCGTGTCGCGATTGAGCAGGATCAGCAGCGCTGGCCGACGCCGCCGGCGCACCCGCATCCCCGCGGCGAAGCAGAAGTGCGACCTGTCTGAGGGTCTTCCCTCCCGCGAGCGCAAGGCAGGGCGCACCGAGAGCGCCTGTTCGTTCGCGAAAGCGGGGAGCAAGGATTCGCTGAGCGATCCCTGGCGCGCTCGGGCATCGAGTTGGCGGTGGGCCTGCATCCTCGCTCGGTTGGCTGACGTGTGTGGGTCTGGTGTGTGTGGAGCGGCGCGCTTGTGAGGGTGGCGGTTCGGGCGGCGTCGGCTCCGTCAGTCTGCGGCTGGCCGGAACACGAGTACGAGCACGCGGAGCGCGAGGATGCCGGCGAAGACGAGCAGGCAGTAGCCGATGAACGCGTACAGGGTGATCGTGTGCGTGACGCGCGGGCCTCCGTGCAGGCCGAGCATCAGCACGGACATGACGCCGAGGGTTGCGGCCAGGAAGGTGAGCACGAGTTGGTGCACGAGCCCGGTCAGGTAGCGGCGGTCGCTCTGATCGGCGAGCAGCCGGATGTTGAGCCCGAGACGCCCGTGCTCGAGCGAGCCGGTGATCCGGTCCAGGCGCCGCGGTAGGCGGCGCAGCATCGGCACGAGCGAGATCAGCTCGTCGGTGGCACTCTTGCGCAGCGCCTCCGGGCTCAGCTGCTCGGCGAGATAGGCGGTCGTGAAGAGACGGGCCTGGATCAGGATGTCGAAGCCGGGCGCGAGCTGCGTGAGCGTGCCCTCGATTGTCGCCAGTGCGCGGAACGCGCCTGCGATCTCGGGCGGTACCGACAGGCCGTGTTCGGCCACGATCCGGAAAAGGTCGGTGAACATGCGTACATCGGGGGGGATCCCAGCTCCGACGTGGCGGGCCATGAATCGGCCGAGTGCCCGCTCAAGAGCCGGCTCGTCGAGTTCCTCGGGGCGCTGCAAGACCTCGAGCAGGGCGTCGTGAAGCGCCGCTGGATCGCCACGATCGACCGCCAGCAGCAGTCGCTGCAGCGCGGACCTGAGCCCGGCGTCAATCCGCCCGACGGAACCGAAGTCGAGTAAGCCGAGTTGCCCGTCGGCGAGTAGCAGCACGTTGCCCGGATGCGGGTCGGCGTGGAAGATGCCTTCGATCATCACCTCGCCTAGCAGAGTGTCAAACAGCGTGCGGGCGAGCGCCTGCCGGTCGCCGATCTGCTCGTCAGGGTTAATCGCGCCGAGCGCGCGGCCGTCGAGGCGCTCCATCACAAGCACATTGGCGGTGCACAGCGACGCATGCGTTTTCGGGATCCGGACTGCTCCGGGGACGCCACGCACGGCTGCGGCAGCGGCCACTGCGGTCATGTTCTGCGCCTCGATCCTCAAGTCAAGCTCCTCGCGGAGCGCTTCGGCGAACCCATTGGAGAGGTCAACCGCCCCCACTCCCCGACCCCAGCGCGTTGAGCGCTGCAGACGCCTCGCCAGTCGATCGACGATGTCCAGATCCCAGGCGACGACCGTCTCGATGCCCGGTCGCCGAACCTTGACGACGACCCGCTCCCCGGAGCCGAGCGTCGCCGTGTGCACCTGAGCGATCGATGCGGCGGCGAGCGGGGTGCGGTCAAAGCTCTGAAACACGTCGTCTACCTCAGCGCCAAGCCCGGCCCGCAGCACCTGCTCGACCTCTGGCCACGGAACCTGCGGTGCGTTGTCCTGCAGGCCGCTGAGCTCGTCAACGAACTCGGCCGGCAGCAGGTCACGACGGGTCGCGAGGACCTGCCCGAGTTTTATGAACGTGACGCCCCCGTCCTCGAGCGCGAGTCGCAGCGACCGAGCGAGCGCCACGCGGCCGTCGCGGGTCTGCAACTCGGCGCGGCGAGCGCCCCGCAAGTACGGAAGCATGCCGCGGCGGAGCAGGATCCTGCTGATCTGGGAGTAGCGTCGCACCCGCCGCGTCCGCTTGCGCAGCGCCCGGATCAGGTACAGCGGCCCGGGCATCGTTCCGCTCGGCACCAGCGCCTCGAAGATCACCACCACCAGCATCCCGACCAGCAGCGCGATCGCCACCCCGAGAATCACGAACCACAGAGCCGGCAGGAACGGCCATTTGCCGTTGTGCTTGGCGATCGAGCCCCCGATCGCCGTGATGATCGGTGACGCGCACGCCAGCGCGACGATCCCGCCGATCAACGCCCGCAGCGGCGAGAGGCGCAGGCCAAGCAGGCGGCGCACACCAAACGCATACAAGGGCACGATCAGTACAACGCCCAGGACGAAGAACAAGATTGTGAGGCCGGTCACCCCGGCCGGACCGATCGTGTCGCCCGAGTGTCAGAGGCTCGCGCTTGTGCGCTCGAATCTCCGTCCTGGTCAGGCAGTCGCGCGGACTCTGTTGTGCCGATGTCCGCTGTGCGGTGCAACACGCAAACGTCCAGCTGGTCGGGCCTGGCAACAGTCCCAGAGTTCCTCTGGGAGCTGTCGATCGGCATCTGGCTCATCGTGAAAGGATTCAATCCATCTCCGATCCCTCGGAGGATGCCAGCCCCGTTCCGCAGACGCCCTGATCCCTGCGGCGGTGGTGACCGCTGGAGCATCCAAGCGACGGCTCCAGCTTTGGACCACCTTGGTGCCTGCGGGCGTTAGGCCTGCAGGCTGAAGGGCGGGTAGCGGTCGGTGATCAGCAGGAACGCGTAGGCGGCGACGCAGTTGTGCCAGCGGATCACGCCCTCGATGAAGTCAAACAGCGAGCGTGGGTAGCGGCCGGTGAACAGGATCGCGAACCAGGCGAAGATGGCGGCGACCAACGCGCTGATTGTGAGGAAGAACAGCACGATGTAGTGGGGGATCGCCAGCAGCCACTTGACCAGCGCAGACCGCGAAGGAGGTCGTGTTCGGCGTCAGGGTAGGGAAGTCGAGGTGAACGGCCTGCTCCTCGTCGGTCGACGGGTAGCGGTCGTCCATCAGCGCGACGTAGACAGCGATCCGGTTGCTGAAGCGGGTCAGCTGCAGGTTCCAGTCGAACCACCAGCGCGGGTACTTCCGGCGGAAACAGCATCAGCGCGACGGGGATAACGAGGATCGCGATGCCGCCGCCGGCGTAGCGGGCGCCGGCGCCTCCCGCCTTCGACCCGAAGCTGCCGCCCTCGATCGTTGCGGCGAGGATCGCGATCGGGATGGCCGTGAAGATCCGAAACGCCGTGGTTAGGCGGTTGAGGCGCGTACTCACCGGTCTCATCGCGGCGGATCAGATGCCACGCCTCGTCGATCAGCATCATCGAGCGCCCGAGGAACAGCGGC
>JADGPN010000379.1 GCA_017882465.1 Solirubrobacteraceae bacterium | reverse complement strand
GTCAGCGACAGAAGGATGACTTGGCCCACCGGTACCGACCAGCCTGCCGGACCCCACCGCCGGCCGCATCGCCCCAAACGGGTGAGAGACGCTCTCCCGTATCGCGCCTCTCATCTCGCGTCGGACGTCCAGCCCACCCCCGAGCCAGCGAAGTAGTGTGCTCCGAGGTCGCGATCAGGCGGAACTCCGGACCGGACGACAGCCGTCGACGGACTACGTCCTGGGGCTATTGGCGTGCCATGTGCAGGTGCAGCTCGGCTTCGTCGTCGGTGATCAGAGCGCCGCTCAGGTCCACGGTCACGTGGTGAAGTGTCCCGATGAACGCGAACGGCTCGGCGTAGTCGGGCGTGGAACATCTCCCGGCCGAGATAGTTGTGGACGTAGTGCAGCTGCTTGTCCTTGACGAAGAACGAGTAGCCGCCGGCCGTGGTCCCCCGGCCGAGCAGCTCTCCCTCGGCACCGTCCGGTGGGATCTCGGCGCTGGCGGTGATGCCGTGCGGACGGTTGAGCACGCGCGGGGCGGCGAAGAACGGCATCGACTGCGTCCCCGGGAACAACACGTACGTGTCGCGGGGCGGTGCCGCCATGGGCTTCTCCACCGCAGCCCGGAGCAGGCCGCTGCCGTCGACCGGCATCACGTCGTACTTTCCGGCCTCGACGTACCAGCGGCCGATCATCTCGATCAGCTGCTCGCGGTTCTCCCCAGCCACGTCGCGGGTCTCGGCGAAGTCCTCGGCGAAGTCCTCGGCGACGTCATAGAGCTCGGTCAACGTCGCGGCCGGGATCTGCTCGCCAAACCCCTTACCCGCCTCCTTGAACGACGGACCGGGCCACGGGCAGACCGCCCGCCAGCCGTCGTGGTAGACCGAGCGGTGGCCGAGCATCTCGAAGTACTGCGTGTGCCAACTGCTCTCAGCGTCGGCATCGTCGAACGTGTGCGCGAAGCTCACCCCGTGCGGCGGCGACTCGGCGACGCCCCTGATCGACGCCGGCGGCCCGACGTCCAACAAGTCGAGCACCGTCGGGACCATGTCGATGATATGCGCGCACTGATCGCGTACCGCACCCTGTGCCTTGATCCGCGCAGGCCAATGCACGATGAATGGATCGCTCGCCCCGCCGCGATAGGTCTCTCGCTTCCAGCGCCGGAACGGGGTGTTACCCGCGAAGGTCCACCCCACGGGTGATGGTTGAAGTACTTCGGTCCGCCGATCTCGTCGATCGCGCGCAACGTCTCCTCGAGCGTCTCCGGAGCGTTGTTGAAGAACGTGGCCTCGTTCGTCGTCTTTCCGTCATCGTGCCGTACATACTGGACGCTCGCGATGAACTCCTTTCCGGCGAGCTCGTTCGACGCGTTCCGGGATCTGGAGCGCTACCTGTCCGGCCAGGTCGCCGCGAAACGCCGGCCTGCCGGAGCTCGAGCGAGCGTCACAGCGCCGCGGCCGAGAGATCCTGGCGCTCGCGCTGCCAGCGCACATCGACGCCCGCGGCGACGGCGGCACGGCGATCGTCGTGCCGAGCGATCACGGACCGGTCCGCCTGGCTCGCCAGCGCGTTCACACTCGGCCCGTGATCACGCTGTTCGGGAGGTTCGCGTCACCCGTGTCGGGTCTGGCGCGCCAGGCCGGGAGGCGATCCATCCGCTCGACGCCGAGCTGATGCTCGCACCCACGATCTGGAGCTAGGAGTGCCAACGACGGCTCATCAGGGCGGTCGTATGCGGGCCGTTTGACGAGGCGATCACGCTGGTGGCCGAGATCACCGGCGCGACCGTCCCGAAGCGCTCAGCCGAGCAGATCGTCCGCGATGGCGCGATCGACTGCAAGCGCATCCCGATGGTCAAGCCCGAGCGTGCACTGCGGGTCGTGCGCAGGCAAGGGCGAGAACGCCAACCAGAACCGGATCGCGACCGTCGCCGCGGTCCATAGCCAGCCGCCGATCGTGCGCACCCCCGCCCAGGTGATCGACAGCCTGTTTTCAGACCGACACCCCGACCGACCGTCCGAAGCGACCCAAGCCCAGCCACCAGCGCGTATGGGCGAGCCTCACCTCCGACCAGGACACGTTCATCAACGACGTCAAAGCCGAGATCACCCGCCGCGACCCCGAGCACCAGCGAACCCGGGGAGATCCTCACCGACCGCGAACGCGCGCTCCAACAACGCGTCATCAACACCTTCGAGAACGTCACGCTCATCCTCGACCTCCTGCACGCGCTGGACAAGCTCTGAAAAGTCGCGCACGTGCGGCACCCACAAGGCAGCCCCGAAGCCGAACCGTTCGTCCGCCCACACGCCGAGCGGATCCCCTGCGGCATGGTCAGCCAAGTCGTCAAAGGCCTCCGCCGGACCGTCACCAAACGCCGGCTCACAGGCCAGAAAGCCAACACGATCCGCGGCGTCGCCGACTACCTCTACAACAACCGCGAACGCAGGCGCTACGACCACTACCTCTCAAACGGCCGGCCAATCGCGTCCGACACCATCGAAGGCGCCAGCAAAAACCTCATCCCCGACCGGTCCGAACGCTCCGGCATGCGCCGGACGATCGAAACCGCCGAAGCGCTCCTGCGCCTACGCTCAGCCCACCTCTCCCACGACCTCAACGACTACCGGGAACACCACATCCAAGCCGACCAGCAACGGCTCTACGCAAACACTCCTGGCTCCTGGCAAGTCGTCCTGAAGTAGCCACGCCCGCCTGAGTTCCGTGCTGAGGCGGTGAGGTTGATGGGTGACAGCGATGAGCTGCTGTCACAGCTGGCGAAGGATCTGGGTGTGTCTGAGCAGACGCTGGGGACTTGGCGCCGCCAGGCGGAGGACGACGTGGTCAGCGCGAGGGGCTCACCAGCAAGCAGCTCGAGGAGCTGCGCTCCCTGCGTCGGGAGAATCGCACGCTGAAGATGGAGCGCGAGGTGCTGAAAAAGGCCGCGGCCTTCTTCGCCCGAACCTAGCCTAGAGGTGTCTGCCAAAGCGGGGGAGGTCCACACCGCGTCAGCCCTAGCCTGATCGCCGAGCAATGGGATGAGATGCCCAGGCTTGCGACTCGCCCAAACAGGGTCACCGCCAGCCTGCTGGTTCAGCCGCCTTCGGGCCAGCTGCGCGGACCAAGGTCGCCGACGCCCTGCTGGACTACGGGGCGGGGCTGGTCAAGACCGAGTTCATCGTGCTACCTCACCGCGCCCTACGACCGGCGCAGCATCCACCGCCCGCTCAACAAGGGCGAGAGCATCAGCGTGCTCGAAACGCCGTCTTCTGCGGCAACGAAGGCAAGACGATGCGCCCGCGTCGCGACGCGCGCAGATGCAAGCTCGGCGTGGTCTTCGACGGCGGGCGGTCCGGGTGATCATCACGTGGCAGGGGCGGTCGGCCGCTCGCTCTTCACGACCGACTTTCGGTGCGAGGTCACGATCACGGCAACGCGGACTTCACCGAGAAGATTGAGGGCGTGCTCCGGGTTGGGACTCTGGCGGGGGTCGGCTGGGGACGGGGTGCTGGTCTGATGGCGCGTGCGCTGCGCTGCGCGGGTGGGGGAAGGGCCGCTTTCCCCAGTCGGCAGCGACGGCGAAGTCGAGCAGGCGCGCGAAGTAGTCGTCGAACGGCAGCAGCCGGACGCCGGCGGGCTCCAGCCGCGCCCGGGTGACGTGGTCTTGGAAGCGCACTCCGATGTTGAGGTAGGGGATGAACACCTGCGTGTGTTCCAGCGCCAGGCGCTGGCGGCCGTGGACGGCCCGGCGCAGCAGCGGGTACAGCGCCCGGTAGACGGCCGGGGGCACGATCCAGGGCCGGGGCTGGTCGAAGCGCTCGGCGGTCATCCGCGCCACGTGCCCGGTGATGGGTGCGCGGTCGCCGGCGACGAGGTGGAAGGTCCCGTTCGGCCCGCCGCTGCACAGCTCGAACAGCGCGTCGGCGACGTAGTCGATCGGCACCACGTCGAGCGGCGCCCGCCGGTTGAGCGGGAGCGCGCGGTAGGCGCCGGTCGAGAGCGCACGGATCGGCCCGTAGAGGACGTTGAAGGCGGTGGTCCAGCCGCTCGCCTGCTCGCCGACGATGATGCTGGGGCGCGCGATCTGCACCGGCAGGCGACCGGACGCCGCCCGCACGTTGCCCTCGGACTCCCACTTGGAGCGCTCGTACGGGTTGCGGAACCCCTGCCCCACGTCGTAGTCCTGCTCAGAGAACTCGCCGCGGTGGGTGCCGGCCACATAAGCGGTCGAGACGTAGGTAAAGCGCTCCAGGCCGCCGCGCTGCTGGGCGCGCTCGGCAAAACCGAGCATATGCTGGGTGCCGCGGACGTTGATTCCGCGCGATTCGGCGAGCCCGAGCTCGAACGACACTGAGGCGGCCGCGTGTAGCACTCGGTCGACCTGCTCGGCCAGCTCGTCCAGGCGTCCGGGGTCCAGGCCGAGGCCGGCGTGTTCGATGTCGGCCGCCACCGCG
>JADGPN010000011.1 GCA_017882465.1 Solirubrobacteraceae bacterium | reverse complement strand
GCCGGCACTCGCCGAGGCGCCGGCACCCCCCGAGGCGCCGGCACCCCCCGAGGCGCCGGCACCCCCCGAGGCGCCGGCACCCCCCGCCCCGGCGCCTGAGCCACCCGCGGCTGCCGCGGGTCCGGCTGAGGCGGCGCCGGAGGAGGAGGCCGCGCCGGGCGTCCCGGCGACGGCGGACGAGCCCAGCGCCTGAAGCAGCCCGGTGATCCCGTTCATCGGGCTGACGGGCGGTATCGGCGCCGGTAAGTCGACCGCCCTGGAGGCGCTGGAGCGTCTCGGCGCCGCCGTCGTCTCCACTGACGGGATCGTCCATGAGCTGTACCTGACGCCGGCGGTGCGCAACGCGGTGACCGAGCGGTTCGGGCCCGAGGTCGCGCCCGGCGGCGTCGTCGACCGCGCCGCCGTCGCCGCGCAGGCGTTCGCGACGCCCGCGGAGCGCGCGTGGCTGGAGGGATTGCTGTGGCCGCTGGTCGGAGCGCGGATGCTGGCGTGGCGCGAGGAGGTCGAGCGCCGCTCGCCTCGGCCGCGGGCCGCCGTGGTGGAGGTGCCGCTGCTTTTCGAGGCCGGGATGGGGGAGGCGTTCGACGCCACGATCTCGGTCATCGCCCATGAGCCGGTCCGGGGCGAGCGCGCGGCCTCGCGCGGCCATGCGGCCGTGGACCAGCGCGCCGCGCGGCAGCTCACACAGGAGGAAAAGGCTGCTCAGGCGACCTTCGTGGTGCTCAACGACGGCTCGCCGGCGGATCTGGAATCCGCATTGTCAGGCGTACTTGACAAGCTTGACTCGTGAGCCCGCCCACGGTGACAGCCACGGCCCGCCGCACGAGCGACGCCCGGCGTCGTCAGTCAGCCGTGCGCCGGCGCCGGCGCCGTTCGGTGCTCGCGCTCGGGGCCGTCGGGCTGCTGGTGCTCGCCGTCGTGCTGGCGATGCCCCTGTTCAAGCGGGCCGTCAACGACCTGACGCTGCCGCTGACCCATCAGGACATCATTCGCCAGCAGGCGCAGGAGAAGCGCCTCGATCCCGCGCTGATCGCGGCCGTCATCTACGGCGAGACGAAGTTCGACCCCCGGCCGTCGTCCGCGGGCGCGCAGGGGCTGATGCAGATCCTGCCGGCCACGGCCGAGTTCCTGGCCCGGAGGTCGGGTGCGACCAGCTTCAGAACCGCCGACCTGGCCACCCCGCAGGTGAACATCGCCTACGGGAGCTACTACCTCCGTTACCTGCTCGACAGTTACGGTCAGAGCACGATGCTGGCGCTGGCGGCCTACAACGGCGGGCAGGCCAACGTCGATCGCTGGGTCGCCGACGCCCGCGCCCAGGGGCACGCGCTGACCGAGGCCGAGATCCCGTTCCCGGAGACGCGCGACTACGTGGCCAGGGTGCTCCAGGCCCAGAAGGATTACCGCCGCACGTACCCGGCCGAGCTCGGGTACCAGTAGGCGCCCTCCGCGCCGCCTCCGTACGCCCGTCGCGCGCGCCCCCTGCAGGACGCCCATCGGCCTGATCCGGCCGTCGTGGCCGGCCGGGCCGGCGGCGCCGCCGAGCCCGCCCGAGCCGACGGCGGCGCCCGCTACGCTCAGCATTCGAGTCATGCCGAAGTTCGAACTGGACGCCACCTATAGCCCCGCAGCCGACCAGCCGGCGGCGATCGAGTCGCTCGCGCAGGGAATCGGCGCGGGCGAGCAGTTCCTGACCCTACTCGGCGCCACCGGGACGGGCAAGACGATGACGATGGCGGCGACGATCGAGGCGGTGCAGAAGCCGGCCCTGGTGATCGCCCACAACAAGACCCTGGCGGCGCAGCTGTGCAACGAGTTCCGGGCCTACTTCCCGCGCAACGCCGTCGAGTACTTCGTCTCCTACTACGACTACTACCAGCCCGAGGCGTACGTCCCCAGCAAGGACCTGTACATCGAGAAGGACTCGGCGATCAACCAGGAGATCGACCGCCTGCGGCACTCCGCCACCGCGGCGCTGTTCGCCCGCCGGGACGTCCTGATCGTAGCCAGCGTCTCCTGCATCTACGGCCTCGGCTCACCCGAGGTCTACGACGAGAACCTGCAGACGCTGCGCAAGGGCGAGTTCATCGATCGCGACGCGCTGCTGCGCAAGCTCGTCTCGATCCAGTACACCCGCAACGACACCGCGCTCGGCCGCGGCACCTTCCGGGTCCGCGGCGAGACGCTGGAGATCTTCCCGGCCTATGCCGAGACCGCCTTCCGGATCGTGCTGTTCGGCGACGAGGTCGAGCACCTGCAGCATTTCGACCCGATCACCGGCGAGGTGATCGAGGACGACCTCGAGCACGTCGGCATCTGGCCGGCCTCGCACTACAACGTCCGCGAGGGCATGATCGACGACGCCGTGGCCGAGATCAGCCGGGAGCTGAACGAGCGCTGCGCCGAGCTCGACGCCCACGGGAAGCTGCTCGAGTCCCACCGCCTGCGCCAGCGCACCCAGTACGACATGGAGATGCTGCGCGAGCTCGGCTTCTGCTCGGGGATCGAGAATTACTCGCGGATCCTCGACGGCCGCCAGCCCGGCGACAGGCCCTACTGCCTGCTGGACTACTTCCCCGACGACTTCGTCTGCTTCATCGACGAGTCGCACCAGACCGTGCCGCAGATCGGCGGCATGTACGAGGGTGACCGGTCGCGCAAGCAGACCCTCGTCGACTACGGCTTCCGCCTTCCCAGCGCGATGGACAACCGGCCGCAGACGTTCCAGGAGTTCCTCTCGATCACGCCCCAGATGGCGTTCGTCTCGGCCACGCCGGGCCAGTACGAGCGCACCCACTCTCCGCGGATCGTGGAGCAGATCGTGCGCCCGACCGGGATCATCGACCCGGCGGTCGAGGTCCGGGAGACGCGCAACCAGATCGACGACCTGATGAACGAGGTGCGGGCCCGGGTCGACCGCAACGAGCGCACGCTGGTCACTACGCTCACCAAGAAGATGTCCGAGGACCTGACGGACTACCTGCTCGAGATGGGCTTCCGCGTCCGCTACCTGCACTCCGAGATCGACACGCTGGAGCGGATCCAGATCATCCGCGAGCTCCGGCTCGGCGAGTACGACGTGCTGGTCGGCGTCAACCTGCTGCGTGAGGGGCTCGACCTGCCGGAGGTCTCGCTGGTGGCGATCCTCGACGCCGACAAGGAGGGCTTCCTCCGCGGCGAGACCTCGTTGATCCAGACCATCGGCCGCGCGGCCCGGAACATCGAGGGCACGGTGCTCATGTACGCCGACAAGGAGACTGCGGCGATGCGCGCGGCGATCGGCGAGACCGACCGGCGTCGCGCGATCCAGCGCGCCTACAACGAGGAGCACGGGATCACCCCGGAGACGATCGTCAAGGGGATCTCCGACATCGCCGAGTTCCTGCAGTCGGAGTCGAAGGTGCCGCGCTCCCGGCGCCGGCGCCAGCGCGCGGCGGGGGCGATGGCGCCCGAGGACATCGAGCGCACGATCGTGGAGCTGGAGGAAGAGATGCTGGCCGCCGCCGAGGACCTCAGATTCGAGTACGCGGCCAAGCTCCGAGACGAGATCCGGGACCTCAAGCGCGAGCTCGACGTGGCGCTGGCCGAGGGGCGAACGACGGCCGGTTGAGCGTCCCGGCCGGCCCCCACAGCGTCACGGCCACTCCAGGCGAGGTCCGATAGCCTGCGCCGCAGCAGCTCTGATCCTGATACGGAGGTAGGTTCACGTGGGTCTGGAACGCGAGAGCATCGAGAAAAGAGACTTTCCCATCGGCCGCCGGGGCTACGACCCTGAGGCAGTCGACGGGCATCTGGCTGCGCTCGCCGACGAGATCGAGGAGCTCAAGCGCACCTCGCGCCGCCGCTCCGAGACCCTGGCCACCTCGGCCTCCGAGCAGGTCCGCTCGATCGTGGAGGCCGCCGAGACGAGCGCGGCCGACATCCAGCGCCAGGCCGAGGAGGACGCACGCGAGATCCGGGGTGAGGCGAGCTCAGAGGCTCAGCTCACCCGCGAGCAGGCGACCGAGCAGGCCCGCGAGTACGTCGGGCGCGTGTCGGAGTCGACCGCCGTCATGCTGCAGCGCCTCGATGCGATGGAGAGCGAGCTCTCGGCCCTGGTCGAATCGCTCCGCACCGGCTCCAACCGCCTGAACGCCGACCTCCAGCTGCTCGAGGGCAACCTCACGGAGCTGGGCGATGCGGCCGCGACCAGGTCTCGCTTCGAGCCCGACGACGCTCTGCCCGCCGCCGCCGCCGCCCCGGCGCCGGCCCCCGTGGTAGTCGACGAGACCGCCCTGTACGAGGAACAGGGCGAGTTCGAGGCCGAGGCGGAGATCTCGCACGTCGAGCCCGCGCCGATCGCTGTGCCGGTGGCCGCGCCGAGCGCTGAGCCGGCCGAGGCGGACGGCGGTGACGACACCGAGGGAGCCCGCCTGATCGCGCTCAACATGGCCCTGAACGGCACCGCGCGGGCGGAGACCGGTCGCTATCTGGCCGAGAACTTCAGCCTCTCGGACCGCGAGGGCCTGCTCGACGAGGTGTACGCCAGCGTCGAGGGCTAGCGAGCTGACCGCTCGAGTCCGCTACGTGCGGGTTTTCGCCCCGCGAGGGGCAGACTTCCGGCTCGCGGCGATGGGGAACGTCTGTTCGGTTCCCTAGAATCGGGTCAGTGGACCAACTCGTCGTCTCGGGAGCCCGGGAGCACAACCTCAAGGACATCACGGTCGCGATCCCGCGCGGGTCGCTGACCGTCATCACCGGCCTCTCGGGGTCCGGCAAGTCCTCGCTGGCCTTCGACACGATCTACGCCGAGGGGCAGCGCCGCTACGTGGAGTCGCTGTCGGCGTATGCGCGCCAGTTCCTGGGCCAGATGGACAAGCCCGACGTCGATTCGATCGAGGGGCTGTCGCCGGCGATCTCGATCGACCAGAAGACGACCTCGCGCAACCCGCGCTCGACCGTCGGCACGGTCACCGAGATCTACGACTACCTCCGGCTCCTGTGGGCGCGGATCGGGCATCCGCATTGCCACATCTGCGGCCGGCCGATCGCGGGGCAGTCGGCCGAGCAGATCATCGACCAGGTGATGGAGCTCCCGGAGGGCACCCGCTTCATGGTCCTGGCGCCGATCGTGCGCGGTCGCAAGGGCGAGTACGGCAAGCAGTTCGAGGAGCTGCGCGCCGAGGGCTTCACGCGCGTCAAGGTGGACGGCGAGCTGCGACGGCTCGATCAGGACATCGTCCTCGACAAGAAGTACAAGCACGACATCGCGGTGGTCGTGGACCGCCTGGTGATGAAGCACGACCTGCGCAAGCGCCTGGCCGACTCGATCGAGACCGCGGTCGCGCTGGCCGATGGGCTGGTCGAGATCGAGATCGTCGACGGGGCCGGCGGGGGGGAGGCGCGCACGCTGACGTTCTCGGAGAAGTTCGCCTGCCCGGTGCACGGCCCGAGCCTGGTCGAGCTCGAGCCTCGGATCTTCTCCTTCAACTCGCCTCATGGAGCCTGCGCTCGCTGCACCGGCCTCGGCTCCCAGATGGAGATCGATCCCGACCTGGTGGTGCCCGATCCGTCGCTGTCGATCGGCGAGGGGGCGATCGCGCCGTGGGCCGTCAGCGCCTCGAATTACTACGACCAGCTCGCGCAGGCGATCGCCGAGCGCTACGACGTCGATCTGGAGGTCCCGTGGCAGGAGCTGCCGGCGGACTCGCGCGACTTCTTCCTCTACGGGACCAACGGCGACCGGCTGCAGGTCTCCTACCGCAATCGGTTCGGGCGCAGGCGCTCCTACGCAACCCGGTTCGAGGGCATCGTCCCCGGGCTCGAGCGGCGCTACCGGGAGACCGACTCCGACTTCTCGCGCGAGAAGATCGAGGAGTACATGACGCTGCGGCCGTGCCCGGACTGCCAGGGAGCGCGGCTGCGGCCCGAGTCCCGGGCGGTGCTCGTCGCCGGCACGCCGATCCATGAGTTCGCCGCCCTGTCGGCGCGCCGCGCACTGGAATGGGTGCGGGAGCTCGAGCTGAGCGAGCACGACCGCCGGATCGCCAGGTTGGTGCTGCGGGAGATCGAGGAGCGGCTGCAGTTCCTGGACAACGTCGGCGTCGGCTACCTCTCGATGGAGCGTGCGGCGGCCACGCTGTCCGGCGGAGAGGCGCAGCGGATCCGGCTCGCGACGCAGATCGGGTCCTCGCTCGTGGGCGTGCTGTACATCCTCGACGAGCCGTCGATCGGGCTGCACCAGCGGGACAACGAGCGTCTGATCGGGACGCTCGAGCGACTGCGCGACCTCGGCAACACCGTGCTCGTGGTCGAGCACGACGAGGGCACGATGCGGGCCGCCGACCACCTCGTGGACATGGGGCCGGGTGCGGGAGAGCACGGGGGCCACGTGATCGCCGAGGGCACGGCGGCCGAGGTGGCCCTGGTCCCCGACTCGCTCACAGGGCAGTTCCTGGCCAGGACCCGTGTGATCGAGACGCCCAAGCGCCGGCGCAAGCCGACCGGATACGTCTCGATCGAGGGAGCCTCGCAGCACAACCTGCGCGGGATCAACGTCAGGATTCCGCTCGGCGTGTTCTGCTCGGTGACCGGCGTGTCGGGATCGGGCAAGTCGACGCTCGTCAACGAGGTGCTCTACAAGGCCGTCGCCAACCGCCTCCACAGAACCCGCCAGCGAGCCGGCACGCACAAGCGGATCAGCGGCCTGGAGCAGCTGGACAAGATCATCTCGGTGGACCAGTCGCCGATCGGGCGCACCCCGCGGTCCAACCCGGCCACCTACATCGGCCTGTTCGACCAGATCCGGGAGCTGTTCTCGAAGACCCAGGAGGCGCGGGCCCGGGGCTACAAGCCCGGCCGCTTCTCGTTCAACGTCAAGGGCGGCCGCTGCGAGGTGTGCCGAGGCGACGGGCAGATCAAGATCGAGATGCACTTCCTGCCCGACGTCTACGTGCCCTGCGAGCAGTGCCACGGCAAGCGCTACAACCGGGAGACGCTCGAGGTCCGCTTCAAGGGCAAGACGATCGCCGACGTGCTCGAGATGCCGATCGAGGAGGCGCTCGAGTTCTTCGCTCACATCCCCAAGATTCGGCGGAGGGTCGAGGCGCTCAACGACGTCGGGCTCGGGTACATGCGCCTTGGTCAGCCGGCCACGACGCTGTCCGGCGGTGAGGCACAGCGCGTCAAGCTCGCGGCTGAGCTCTCGAAGGTCGCCACCGGCCGCACCCTGTACATCCTGGACGAGCCCACCACCGGGCTGCACTTCGCCGACATCCAGCGCCTGCTCGAGGTGCTGATGCGGCTGGTCGACGGCGGCAACTCGGTGGTCGTGATCGAGCACAATCTGGATGTGATCAAGGTCTCCGACCGCGTGATCGACCTCGGCCCGGAGGGCGGCGACGACGGTGGTCTGGTGATCGCCGTTGGAACGCCGGAGGAGGTGGCCGCCGAGCCCCGCTCCCACACGGGGCAGTTCCTGGCCGACATCCTCCCTGTCCGCGCCCAGTCCAAGGCCGCCACTCGGCGGCGACCGCGCGCGACGGCAGCGGCGCGCTGAGCCCGTGCGCGGGTTCCGCGCCATCCTGGGCCTGGCCGGCGCCGTCGCGGTCGCGGCCCAGCGCCGCAGCGCTGGACGCTCGTGCTCTCCGCGGGGCCCCCGCCGTAGTCTTCCTCCTCACCTCGGGCGAGCTGCCGATGGCGGTCTCGCCTGGGCGGTTCACCTCGGCCCGGCCGGGGGCTGCTGATGCCCGGCCGGGGGCTGCTGATGCCCGGGCAGGAGCGCGACGCCCGTGCCTGAGCTCCCGCCCGAGCTCGGCGACTTGGCCCGCAAGGCGCTCCTGTGGGCGCAGAAGTGGCGCTGGTATGAGCGCAACTCGCTGCCGTGGAACCGGGCCAGGATCCACTGGGAGCTGATGCGCCGCCAGGCATTCGCGCGCTGGCCGCTGCATGGCAACGTGCTCGAGGCGCTCCGCGAGGGGCGGCTGGAGATCGGGCCCCAGACGCTGTTCGAACCAGGTGTGTGGATCACGGCTCCCGGGTCGGCTAGGGTTCGGATCGGCGAAGGGACCTTCCTCAATCTGTGCGTGATGGTGGCCGCCGTCGAGCTGGTCGAGATCGGAAGCCATTGCATGTTCGCCAACGGCTGCTTCGTGACCGATGGGAACCACCGCTTTGACGATCCCGACCGGCCGGTCACCTGGCAGGGCTTCACCACCAAAGGCCCGACCCGGATCGGGGACAACGTGTGGTGCGGTGCCAACGTGGTGATCACGAGCGGAGTGACCATCGGCGAGCGGAGCGTGATCGGCGCCAACTCGGTCGTCACCGGCGACATCCCGGCGTTCTCGATCGCCGCCGGCGCTCCGGCGAAGGTGCTCAAGCAAGCCGAATACCCGCGCCCTGGACGGGGCCCGAGCGGATCAACAGTGGAGGCGCGATGATCCCGCCTCCGCGGCCCCGGCGGATCGGCTCCGCAGGAGCCAGGTCGAAGCCTGCCTTGAGCCGGGCACGGGCCGAGATCAGAGCGCTGCGGGCCGAGGTCGAGCTGCTGCGGGCCGCGTCGACCACCGACTTGCTGACCGGCCTGCTCAACTACCGGGGCTTCCACGAGCGGCTCGCCGATGAGCTCGCGCGCTGCCGGCGCGCCGGCCTGCCGCTGAGCGTGGTGGCGATCGACTTCGACAAGCTGAAGCAGGTCAACGACAGCCTCGGCCACCGGGTCGGCGACGAGGCACTGAAGATACTGGCGCGGGAGATCTCCTACGGGGTCCGCCCGAGCGACATCTGCGGCCGGGTTGGAGGCGACGAGTTCGTGATCGCGCTGGCCGGGGTGCCGGAGGCCGACGCGCATCACGTCGTGGATCGCGTCCGCGCGGCGGCGGGCCTGACCGTCCCGGGCATCGGCCGGCTCGGCTTCAGTGCCGGCATCGCGACAATGTCGGCGGACGGAGGCGGCGAGCACCTGCTCCAAGCGGCCGACGTGGCCATGTACGAGGCCAAGCGCCGGCACCACAACGACGCTCGCTCCGATCGCATCGTGGCCCTGCGCCATAGCTCCGAGCAGGCCATCGTCGACTCGCAGCGACTGGTCAACTCCGCGATCGAGCTCCAGCAGCAGACCCGCTCCGGGAGGACCAGGAGAGAGAGGACCCTCAGGGAGCGGACCGTAAGCAAGCGCCACCGCCCGTAACCCCGGCGCGCGGCTGGGGCCAACCGGCCTCAAGAGCCCATCAGCTGCGCCTCGACGCGCACCTCGAACGAGGCTCAGGGTGCGCTCCGAGGTGCAGTGATGGGCTCACGAATTCTTGATCACGATCCCCTCGAGGATGTTCGCCACCCGCTCGGCCGCGTCGATGGCCTGCTCGAGTCGCTCGAACAGGTCCTTCCAGCGGATCACCACCATCGGGTCGATGCCGGTGTCGAACAGCGAGGCGACGGCCTCACGCGTGATCCGGTCGCCCTCGTTCTCGAGCCGGTTGATCTCCACGGTGTAGTGGGAGATGTCGCGGAAGCCGCGCAGCCTGGGGATCGCCTCCGACACCTGGCGCGCCGCCGCCACCAGCACATGCGCGAGCTTGATCGCCTGGTCCATCGGCGCCTCGATCTTGTACAGGCCGAGGTAGTCCGCGACCTCCTCGGTGTAGTCGACGATGTCGTCCAGCGCCGAGGCCAGTGCAAGGATGTCCTCGCGCTCGATCGGCGTCACGAACGTGTGGTTGAGCCGGTCGATGATGTCGTGCGTGATCCGGTCGCCCACCTGCTCGCAGATCAGGATCTCCCGGGCCAGGTCCTTACTGTCCGGGTAGTTGCTGAGCATGCGGTCCAGGAGATCGCACGCCTGCAGGATGTTCTGGCCGGCTTCCTCGAACAGCCCGAAGTAGGCGCGATCCCTGACGGCGAAGACCTGCGAGAGTCGCGGCATCCGCAGGCATGGTATTAGTCGGAGCGATCAACGCTCCGATTCACGGAGCCGGAGCGATCGAAGCTCCGGCTCTCAGAGCACCGGGTGCCCGGTTTCCGCTCCTACCCGAGCGCCTCGACGAACGCCAGCAGCTCCTCGTCGTCGATCGAGTAGGCATGCTCAGGGGCGGGGAATGCCCGCGAGCGGACCTCCGCGGCGTACTCGGCGACTCCGGCCACCATCTCCGCCCTGAGGTCGGCGTAGTGCTTGGCGAACCGCGGAGCGTGCCCGTCGTAGATGCCGAGCAGGTCGTGGAACACCAGCACCTGGCCATCAGCGCCCGGTCCGGCGCCGATCCCGATCACGGGGATCTCCAACCGCTCCATCAGCACGTCGGTGACGTCGGCCGGGATCGCCTCGAAGACGATCGAGAAGCACCCGGCCTCCTGCAGCGCGATCGCGTCGCGGGCCACAGACAGAGCGCGGCCTGCGGTCCGGCCCTGGGCGCGGTAGCCGCCCAGCGCAGTGGCGGTCTGCGGAGTCAGGCCGACGTGGCCCATCACCGGGATCCCGGACTCGACGATCGCCCGCGCCCGCTCGACGCTGGTGCCGCCCCGCTCGAGCTTGACGGCGTCACAGCCGACCTCCTTGATGAATCGCTGCGCTGTGGCGATCGCCTGCTCGTTGGAGGCCTCGTAGGACCCGAACGGCAGGTCTCCGACCATCAGCGGCGTGTGCAGGCCCCGGCGAACGGCGCCGGCCAGCATCAGCATCTCGTCGGTCGTGACCGGCACCGTGGACGGGTAGCCCAGCACCGTCATCGCGCCAGAGTCGCCCACCAGCACCATGTCCACGCCGGCGGCCTCAACCACCTGGGCGGACGGGTAGTCGTAGGCCGTCACCATCACGATCGGCTCGCCGAGGCGCTTTTTCTCGGCCAGCCGGGGGAGAGTCATCGGCAGCGGCGCCTGTAGCGTCGGTGGGACCGGGACACGTGGGGTTGCGGACATTGAGATCGTCCTCTCTAAGCGGAGGTTGACGCCCCGAGCAGGGTCGCCACCTCCTAGTCGACATTCAGGATCTGGTTCTGCGCGTCCACGTGGACGACGCGCGGGCTGTAGTGCTCCAGGTCATCGGGGTCGTAGCCGGCGTAGGAGATCACGATGATCGTGTCGCCGCGATGGACCAGCCGGGCCGCGGCGCCGTTGACCTTCACGCTCCCTGAACCGGGTTCGCCGGCGATGGTGTACGTCTCGAAGCGCGCGCCATTGTCGACGTCGACGACCGCTACCTGTTCGAACTCGCGGATGTCCGCGGCCTCGAGCAGGTCGGGATCGATCGTGATCGAGCCGACGTAGTGAAGGTCACAGTCGCTCACGGTGGCCCGGTGGATCTTCGACTTCAGCATCGTGCGCTGCATCTCAGCGCCTCCCGTTCTTGGTGATCACGTGGTTGTCGATGAGTCGTGTGTCCCCGACCCAAGCCGCGAGCACGGCGAGCACGTCGCCGTCGATCGTCGCCACCGGCGCCAGGGTGTCTGCGTGGACGAGCTCGAGGTACTCGGGCTCGACGTGGGAGGACGTCAGCTCGGCGCGGGCTCGCGCCTGCACCACGGCCGGGTCGCGCAGGCCGGCGGCGACGGCCGCCTCGGCGGTCCGCAGCGCCCGGTGCAGGGCGGTGGCCCGGAACCGCTCGGCCGGGTCGAGGTGCCGGTTCCGGCTCGACATGGCCAGCCCGTCCGGCTCGCGGACGGTGGGGCAGATCGCGATCCGGACCGGCATGTCGAGGTCGCGCACGAGGCGTTTGATCACGACCGCCTGCTGCGCGTCCTTCTGGCCGAAGTAGGCGACATCGGGGCTGGCGATGTTCAGCAGCTTGGTCACAATCGTGGTGACGCCGTCGAAGTGACCGCGGCCGCGGTGGATGCCCTCGAGCTCACCGGTGATGGCGCTGACCGAGACGGTGGTGGCGAACCCGGTGGGATAGAGCTCCTCGACCGGCGGCGCGAACAGGAAGTCGACACCCACGTCGGCCGCCAGCACGGCGTCGCCCGCCTCGTCGCGCGGGTAGGCGCTGAGATCGCTCGACTCGTTGAACTGGGTCGGGTTCACGAACAGCGACACCACCACCGTGTCGCACTCCTCGCGCGCATGCCGCATCAGCGACAGATGGCCCTCGTGGAAGGCTCCCATCGTCGGCACCAGGCCGATCTCCGCGCCGAACCGCCGCGGCTCGGCCAGCGCAGCGCGCAGCTCGGCGATCGAGCGCAGCGTCCTCATGCCGGCGCTCCCTCGCCCTCGCGCGCCACCGAGCCCTCGCGCGCCACCGAGCCCTCGCGCGCCAGCGTGCGGGTGGCCTCGACGAGCGCGTCGAACAAGGGCAGCAGCTCGGACGCGCGGCCGACCACGGCCGCGCGCTGGCGGGCCACCGTCGCCTCGTCGCCCCGCGCGACCGGACCGGTCAACGCGCGCTCCGGTCCCATCGCGGCCCAGTTCTCGACCGTCGCGCGCACGAGTGGCGCCAGCAGAGCGCGGTCAGCGCCGGCGGTGGCGGCGATCCGCTCCGCCGCGGCCTCGAGGGTGACCAGGAAGTTCGACGCAATCGACGCCGCCGCGTGGTACGCGGCGCGGTCGGCCTCGGCGATCTCGACCGCGATCAGCCCCAGCGCGCGGGCCAGCTCACCCGCGAGCGCGAGGGCCCGGTCGCTGGTTCCGGCGATCGCGGCTCCGGCACCTGCGAACGCGGCGCCCGCCTCGGTGACGGTCATCAGCGGGTGCAGGGAGAAGGCCTCGTGGGGCGCCAGGGCGTCGAGCCCGGTCGCGCCCGAGCAGTGCCCCAGCAGCGGTCCGGCCGGGATCTGCGCGGCCACGTCCGAGATCGCTCCGTCCGGGACGCACAGCAGGATGGCATCAGCTCCCGCGGGGTCGGCGTTGCGACCGAGCGGCCCGCGGACGTCGAAGCCCGCGTCACGCAAGGCGGCCGCGATTGCGGTTCCGAGACGTCCCCGCCCGATTACGGCGAGCAGCGAACACCCAGGTTTGTCGGAGGAGCTCCGTTCCAGTTCCCACATCAGAGATACCGGTCGGTCTTGAGACTGGTGCAACGTTTGGCTTCGAGGTCCGCTCCTAGTGATAACGGCCTCTCGACCAATCATATACCCCGTCGGCGGGCCTGGTTACCATCACCTGCTGTGAGCCCCGCCACAGAGCGCCGAGAGCTGTTGAAGGCGGTGTATGACGAGGCCAAGGAGTGCACGCGGTGCCCGCTGCACCAGACTCGTACGACCGTGGTCTTCGGGGCCGGGAGCGCCGACGCCGGGCTGATGTTCATCGGCGAGGCACCCGGTGCCAACGAGGACCGGATGGGGCTGCCGTTCGTGGGGCAGGCCGGAAAGCTGCTCGACAAGCTGCTCGGCGAGATCGGGCTCGAGCGCGGGGACGTGTTCATCGCCAACGTCCTCAAGTGCCGGCCGCCGGGCAACCGCGACCCGCAGCCGCGGGAGATCGAGTCCTGCCAGGATTATCTGCGCCGGCAGGTACAGCTGATCGAGCCGACTGTGATCTGCACCCTGGGGAACTTCTCGACCAAGCTGCTGAGGGGCGACCCGACCGGGATCTCGCGGCTCCACGGGCAAGACGAGGCCCGGGTGATCGGCGCGCGGGCCGTGCGCCTGTTCCCGCTGTATCACCCGGCGGCGGCGCTGTACACGCCCTCTATGCTCGAGACGCTGCGCGCCGACTTCCAGCGTCTGCCGGCGCTGCTGGAGCTCGGCCCTCCCGAGCAGCCACCGGCCCCCGAGCAGTCACCGGCCCCCGAGGCGCCCCTGGCCGAGGAGCCCGAGCCCGAGCAGCCACCGGCTCCCGAGGCGCCGCTGGCCGAGGAGGCCGAGCCCGAGCAGCCCGAGCAGCCGCCGGTCTCGGTCCCCGAGCGGCCGGCGGCACAGCTCGGGCTGTTCTAGCGCGCTGTGACGCGCCCTACTCGATGACGCGCTCGATCAGGAATGCGACGCGCACGTGCGCTCGCCACTCGTCGAGGTTGTCGCCCCGCAGGCCCACCGACACGACGTCGACCGCCTTGATGTGGCGGAGCGTCGCCTGCGCATCCTTGAGCGCGGCCCTGACCGCATCGTCGGATCCCGTCGTCGAGCTCCCGACGAGCTCGATGATCTTGATGACCGACATCTTCCCCTCCCAGATCGCGGGATTGTCACCGCGAGCCTACTGCTCTCAGCGCGAGCCGACTCCGGCGGATGCGCGCGCGGCCGGGAGCACGTCGGGTGCCCCGGAGGCGGTGCCCTCGAGTGTCGGCGGGCTGCCTCGCCGGAGCGCGAACGCGAACGCCACCAGCGCGCCGACGGCCTGAATCGCCAGCACGACGGCGGCGAATCCGGCGGCTTTCTTGGGCGCCTGCAGCAGCAGGATCGGCTCCGCGATCGCCACCAGGCCGATCACGATCAGGAACCATGTGCGCTTGAGCGCGAGCATGTACTGGATGGCCAGATACGTGGCGGCCAAGACCGTGAAGGCGACGCCGAGCACGATCAGCGAATCCGAGGCGGAGGTGCGCTTGGCCCCGAACGCGGCCTGCAGCAGCGGCTTGGCCGCGACGGCGAAGATGAGCAGGACCGGGATCGCGCAGACGAGCACGATCCCGAGGGCCACCCCGAGCACCGGCCGCGTGTCCTCGCCGGCGGCGCGACGCCGCGAGACCTCGGGCACGAGGTAGAAGCCGGCTCCGATCGCCACCCAGATCAGCACCTTGGCGGCCACCGCCGTGGCCCCATAGGCGCTGGCCAGATCCTTGGAGAACTGATGCTTGGCGGCGATGATGTCGATGTTCTGCAGCACCGCGATCACGATCAGCCCGGCGATCGGCGCCCAGGCGCGCTTGACGTGGTGCCATAGGCTGATCGTCTCGGTGGGGACCGCGGAGGCCGGCTGCTCGGCCGCGGTGAGGGCGACGCGGCGCTGCAGCCGGCGGGCGCAGTAGGCCGACATGACCAGGAACGAGAGCGGCGTGCCCAGATAGGCGCCGGTGACGCCGAGCCCGGCGACGGCCAGCGCGGTGCCGAGCACGAGGCGCGCCCCCTGCTCGCCGATCAGGCTGAGGCCGACCCCCTTGTAGTCGCCCACACCCTGCAGGACCCCGCGCAGCAGCGAGAGCTCGAGCCACAGGCATCCGGCCGGCAGCCCGATCGCCGCGGCCCAGGTGTCATGCCTGACGCCCACGGCTGAGGCGATCTGATCGCGGAGCACGAACGAGATGACCGTCAGCACGGCGGTGAAGATCAGCATCGACCGGGTCCAGCCCCTGACCGTGGCCATCAGCCCCTCGCCGGTGCCCAGGTGCCCCAGCACTCCCTCGCGCGCGGTCGCGACCTGCATCGCCTGGCCGATCACGGACAGGATCAGGAAGTAGCTGATCAGTGCCGCGAGCGACCCGTAGTCGTCCAGCACCCGCGCGAACACGACCGTGGACGCGAGCGCGATGACGTTGTTGATGATCATCGCGCCGGCGAGGCCGGCGGCCTTTGCGGTCTCCGAGCCGCGCAGCTCGGCCACGCGGGGCTCGAACCGCTGCCTGAGCGATGAGAACCGGCTCACACCGATCGCGTCGCAGTTGGAGCCATAGCCGCGTTGACGGTAGCGAACGCAGCCCCCGACGGGGGGCAGGCCGGGCCGGAACGGACCCCGCCCGGGTCTGATCGCCACGCCGCCGCCTTCTCTACAGTGTCGCGCGAGCCATGTTCCGCCGACTGACCCCGATCCTGCTTGTCGCCGGCCTGCTCGCGACGGCGATCGCCGGGGCCGCGACCGCCGTTGCCGCCGCGTCGGACTTCACTTCGATGCCGCCCGTGGCCCTCCCGACCGTGGGCTCGTCGAGCACCGGATCGACGACCGCCACCGCCACCACGCCGTCGAGCTCCGGCTCGACGAGCCCGACCTCGGCCGCGGCGCCGTTGCCCCGCACCGGGGTCAACGTGGGGCTCGAGTTGCTCACGGCCGCGGCCATGCTCGCGGTGGGGGCGCTGCTCCGGTGGCGGCCCGTGAGGCGCGAGCCGCGTCCCTGACCCCGACGGCGCTGCCGACGCGCGTGTCCCGCCGGGCCCAGACAGCCAGCGCAGCCGAGACGGAGGCCATCGGCGCCGAGGTGGCCGCCATGCTCTCGCCCGGCGACGTGGTGCTGGTGCAGGGAGAGCTGGGATCAGGCAAGACGACGTTCGTGCGCGGGGCGTGCCGCGTGTTCGGGGTCACCGCGACGGTGACCAGCCCGACGTTCACGATCGGGCAGATCTACCCGGGCCCGGTCCCCGTCGCACATCTCGACCTCTACCGGCTGGCTGGTCTCGAGAGCGAGGAGCCGGGCTGGCTGGCGGACTATCTCCGGCCCGACACGGTCGCCTTCGTGGAATGGCCTCCGCCCGAGCCGGAGCAGCGGGTGGCCGGAATCGACACGATCGCCGCGTTCGGGCGGATCGCGCGCCGCGTCCGGCTCCGGCACGACGGCGGCGACCGCCGGGTGATCGAGATCGAATGAGGATTCTCGGATTCGACACGGCCACGCCGGCCACCACGGTGGCGCTGCTCGATCTCCGCGAGGGCGTCGAGGTGCAGGCGCGAGAGGCGCGAGACGATCCCGCCGCGCGCGAGCGCCCGCGCCACGTGACCCGGCTGTTGCCCCTGATCATCGAGGCGCTGGAGGGATCGGGGACGGGCTGGGAGGCGATCGACCTGATCGCGGTGGGCCTGGGGCCGGGCACCTTCACCGGCCTGCGGATCGGCATCGCCACCGCCCGCGCGCTGGGGCAGGCGCGCTCGATCCCGCTGGCCGGCGTCTCGACGCTCGAGTCCCTGGCCACGGGGGCGGCCCCCAGCGCCGACCCCGGCGGCGCCGTGCTCGCCGTGCTCGACGCACGGCGGGGAGAGGTCTTCGCCGCCGGCTGGCGCACGCGCGGAGCGCCCGCCGAGCGCCTGTGCGAGCCGCAGGCGCTCGCGCCCGAGGGCCTCGCTGAGGTGGTGGCCGAGCTCGGCCCGGCCTGTCTGGCGATCGGGCCGGGGGCGGTAGAATTTCGGCTCCAGCTCGAGCGGACGGGAGCCGTGGTTCCCGGGGACGACTTGGAGCTCCACCGGGTCTCCGCCATTCACCACTGCCGGCTCGCGGCGCGGACGAGCCAGGCGGCCGGTCCCGACGAGATCCGGCCGGAGTATCTCCGGCTTCCCGACGCCGAGATCGCGCTTCGCCGGCGAGCGGCGCAGGACCCAACTTGACACAGCCCGTCACCATCCGCCCCCTCGGCTATTCGGACCTCCCGCAGGTCATCGCCGTCGAGCGCCGCGTCTTCCCGACCCCCTGGTCGCTGGCCATGTTCGTGCTGGAGCTGTCCAAGCCCTCCGGCGTCTGCCTGGCCGCGCTCGTCGACGGCAAGCTCGTGGGCTACCTGATCTGCGCGCGCTATGACCAGATCTGGCATCTGATGAACATCGCCGTGGATCCGTCCGCCCGCCGCCGCGGCGTCGCCACCGGCCTGCTGGCCCGTATGCTCGAGCGTGCCGGTCCCGACGCGCCCTACACGCTCGAGGTCCGGACCTCGAACAGCGGCGCGATCGCGCTGTACGAGCAGTTCGGGTTCCGGGCCGCCGGCACGCGGCGGCGCTACTACCAGGACACCGGCGAGGACGCGATGATCATGTGGCGGACGACCGCGGACCGGTCGGGCACCGGATTCGCGGGCTGAGATGCCCGGCCGCCTGATCGTGGCGCTCGAGACGAGCTGCGATGACACCTGCGCGGCGGTCATCACCGGCGCGGGTGAGATCCGCTCCAACGTGATCTCCTCGCAGGGAATCCACGACCGCTATGGCGGCGTCGTGCCCGAGATCGCCTCGCGACACCACCTGGAGCTGATCGGCGATGTCGTCGCGCAGGCGCTGGCGCGCGCCGGAACCGAGCTCGAGCGCGTCGATCTGGTCGCGGTCACGGCCGGCCCCGGCCTGGTCGGCGCGCTGCTCGTCGGCGTCGCCACTGCCAAGGCTCTCGCCGCCGCGCACGAGCTCCCGCTCGCCGCCGTCGATCATCTCCACGGCCACGTCGCTGCCGCCTTCCTCGGTCCGGAGCCGTTCGAGCCGCCGTTCCTGAGCCTGATCGCGAGCGGCGGCCATACGCTGCTGGCCAAGGTCACCGGCCACGGCCCCCGGTTCGAGCTGATCGGCCAGACGCTCGACGACGCCGCCGGAGAGGCGTTCGACAAGGGCGCCCGCCTGCTCGGGCTGGGATATCCCGGTGGGGCCGCGCTCGAGCGGCTGGCCCGCGACGGCGATCGGGCGGCGTTCGGCTTCCCCCGCGCGGCGGGCGTCCCGGGGCTCGACTTCTCCTTCGCGGGTCTGAAGACGGCGCTCCTCTATCGCGTCCGCGAGCTGGGGGAGGCCGAGGCCGAGCGCCGGCGCGCGGACCTCGCCGCCTCCTACCAGCACGCCATCGTCGAGGCGCTCGCCGTCCGCGCCGAGCGCGCCCTTGCGGCCACCGGCCTGGAGCGCCTGGCGATCGGCGGCGGGGTGGCCGCCAACGGACCCCTCCGCGCCCGGCTGGCCGAGCTCGGAGCCGAGCTCGACGTCCCGCCGCCTGCGCTCTGCACCGACAACGCAGCCATGATCGCCAGCGCCGCGCGATACGTGCCCGTGCTGGCCTATCCCGGCTACCTCGGCCTCGACGTCTACGCCACCGGCGAGCGCGCGCCGGCCGCCTGATGCGCACGGTGGTCCTCTACGGCCGGGCCGGCTGCTGCCTGTGCGACGACGCGCGCGAGGTCCTCGAGCGGGTCCGCGCCCAGGCGCCGTTCGTGCTCGAGGAGCGCGACATCGAGACCGACGGTGCGCTGCACGCGGCCTACCTCGAGCGCATCCCGGTGGTCACCATCGACGGGCGCGAGGAGTTCGAGCTGCTCGTCGACGAGGACGAGTTCACGCGCCGCCTGCTGGCCCCCCGATAGAGTGAGGTGCGGATGAGCTACACGGTCGGTCGCAGTACCGAGGTGGCTCAGCCGGGCAGCGAAAAGCCCGGGGAGAAGCTTTCACTGGGCGTCGCAGCGCGGCTGTCGCGATACCTTCAGGTGCTCACACAGGCGCGCAAGATGGGCAAGGAGACGATCTCTTCACAGGAGCTCGCCGACTACACGCACGTCAATTCGACCCAGATCCGACGCGATCTGTCCGGCTTCGGCAAGTTCGGCAAGCGCGGCGTCGGCTACAACGTCGAGTCGCTCGTATCGCAGATCCGCAAGATCCTGCGCACGTCCGGCCAGCACAACATCGCCCTGTTCGGCGCCGGCCACCTGGGCACGGCGATCGCGACCTCGGACATCTTCGCCGACCACGGCTTCCGGGTGGTCGCGGTGTTCGACGTCGATCGGGACAAGGTCGGGAGCAAGATCGGCCCGCTCACCGTCCGCCACAACTCGGCGCTGCGCGACGTGGTCGAAGACGAGGAGATCGTGGTGGCGGTGCTCGCCGTCCCGTCACCCGCCGCCCAGATCCTGGCCGACGAACTCGCGGAGGCCGGCGTCAAGATCATCTTCAATTACTCCGATGCGCTGCTCCAGGTGCCGCCCGAGGTGACCGTCCACACCTCGAGCCCCGCCGTCGACCTGCTGTACGCCCTCTACTTCTATCTGACCTAGCACCCCTTCGACGTGGACGTCGATCTGGACACCGCCCGTGCGGCCTTCGAGGACTCGACCGACTTCACCGTCGGGCTCGAGGAGGAGTTCTCGATCCTCGATGCGGTCGACCTCGGTCTCACCTCCCGGTTCGCGGAGCTCAAGCAGGCGGCGTCGAGCGATCCGGTGCTGGCCGAGTCGGTGGCCGGTGAGCTGATCGCCTCCGAGGTCGAGATCCGCTCAGGGCGGGGCGCGGACCTGGCCGCCGCGACCCTCGCCCAGCGCGACCGCAGGCGGCGGCTGTTCGCGCTGGCGCTCGAGCGCGGGGTGGCCCTCGGCGCGACCGGCACGCATCCGTGGTCGGACTATCGCGAGCAGCACATCATCCAGACCGATCACTACCGGCGGGTCGAGGACGGGCTGAGGTACGTGGCCTGGCGCAACAACACCTTCTCGCTGCACGTGCACGTGGGGATCCGCGGCGCCGACCGCGCCGTGCTCGTCTGCGATCGGCTGCGGCCGGTGCTCCCGCTCCTGCTGGCGATCTCGGCCAACTCGCCGTTTCTGGACGGGCGCGACTCGGGCCTGCACAGCGCCCGCACCCAGACCTTCACCCGCAGCTTCCCGCGCTGCGGGATCCCCGACCCGTACGGCAGCTGGGGCTCGTTCGCCGACTACGTCGGCTTCCTGCTCGACACCCGCTCGATCGTCGAGTACACGCAGGTGTGGTGGTCGATCCGCCCGCATCTGTCCTTTGGGACGGTCGAGGTCCGGATCTGCGATGCCCAGGCCACCGCGCCGGAGGCCGAGGGACTGGCGGCGCTGATCGTCGCGTGTGTGGCGCAGGCCGCACGTGATATCGACGCCGGCGTGGCCAAGCCGGAAGTGGCCGGCCGGTTGATCGAGGAGAACATGTGGCGCGCGATCCGGTACGGGCTCGACGGCAAGCTGCTCGACCTCGAGCGGCGCGCCGAGTACCCGGCCCAGGGGGCGCTCGAGCGCCTGCACGAGTGGACGGAGCCGGTCCGAGCCGAGCTCGGTATCGAGGTCGCGCTGCCCGAGCTCAACGGCGCCCAGCGCCAACGGCGGCTGGTTGAGGCCGGGATGAGCCTCGAGGAGATCTTCACCGCCACTGTGGCCCAGACACGTGAGACCTATGCTCAGAAGGCTGAGCGTCCAGCGGAGGTGACCAAGTGAGTGCAACCAGAGGCCCGTCAGACCCCAACGTCCCGCCGCCGGAGCCCGGTGGCGCGGGTCCGGCCGAGGAACAGATGTCCGAAGAGGAGCTGCGGGCGGCGTACGAGGCCGAGATCAAGAAGATCCGGATCGAGCACGTGCTGCTGGAGCAGGTGGTGACCCTGATCAACATGGGCATGCGGCGCACCGGGCTGGTGCCCGGCACGGAGAGGGAGCGCGATCCCGAGCAGGTGCGGATCGCGATCGAGGCGGTTCGCGTGCTGCTGCCGCTGGTCGAGCAGGCGGCCCCGCCCCAGGCAGGGCCGATCCGGGATGCGCTGTCACAACTGCAGCTGGCCTACGTGCGCATCGGCGGTGCCGCGCCGTCCGCCGCACCCGAGGCCTCGGCGGGCTCCGCGCCGGGGGGCGGGGAGGGCGCCGGCGGTTCCGATTCCGGTCCCGGCGCACCCGAGGAACCGGGCGCCGAGCCCGACGGTCCCGGCCCGGCTCAGCGCAGCGGGCGTCTCTGGATCCCCGGCCAGTAAGAGCCTGCAACACGTTCGCACGCCGTCTGACGCCCCCGGCCGGGTAACGCCGCGTACCCCAAGGCGGTGGCGGCTGGCCCCGGCGGCCGCGACGCGGCACCGCAGGACGTCCGCCGCCTCGGCGCGATAAACTCCCGCGCCGCTTTGTCGCGGGGCCTCCTCCCGGGGGTGTTTCGGGTGGTGGCCCTTCACGTTTCTGGGCGCGTTTAGCCCGCGCCTTTTCCTAACGATGTAGAGCCCTCCGGAGGATCTTGTCTTGTCTAGCTTTCTGACGCACCACGGGGTGCTGGTTGCGCTGTTCGGCGCAGCCTGCGCCATCGTCTACGGCGCAGTCACTGCTCGCTCGCTGCTGGCGCTCTCGCCGGGCAACGAGCGGATGCAGGAAATCTCGGCCGCGGTCCAGGAAGGCGCCCGCGCATATCTCAACCGGCAGTACACGACCATCGCCGGTGTCGGGGTGGTGCTGTTCATCGCCCTGATCCCGATCCAGAACATCAGGGTCGCGATCGGATTCGCGATCGGTGGCCTGCTGTCGGCCTCGGCCGGCTATATCGGCATGAACGTGTCGGTCCGCGCCAACGCCCGGGTTGCCGAGTCCGCTCGCAGCGGCGTCTCGCGCGCGCTCGATGTCGCCTTCCGCGGCGGCGCGGTGACCGGCATGCTGGTGGTCGGCCTGGCGCTGATCGGCGTCGCCGGTTACTACGGCGTGCTGACCTGGATCGCCGGCGAGACCCCGCGACACGCAGTCGATGCCCTGATCGGGCTCGGCTTCGGCGGCTCGCTGATCTCCGTCTTCGCCCGTCTGGGCGGCGGCATCTTCACCAAGGGGGCCGATGTCGGCGCCGACCTGGTGGGCAAGATCGAGGCCGGGATCCCCGAGGACGACCCGCGCAACCCGGCCGTGATCGCCGACAACGTCGGCGACAACGTCGGCGACTGCGCCGGTATGGCCGCCGACCTGTTCGAGACCTACGCGGTCACGGCGGTCGCGGTGATGTTGCTCGGCGTGCTCATCTTCTCCTTCGCCGATCAGACGGCCGTGGCGCTCTACCCGCTGGTCATCGGCGGCGTCTCGATCGTCGCCTCGATCATTGGCACCTTCGCCGTGAAGTCCAAGTCCGGCAACGTCGAGCGCGCCCTCTACCAGGGCTTGGTCGTCTCCGGTCTGCTTGCGGCGTTGGCGTTCCTGCCCGTCACCAGGTGGCTGATGGACGGGGTCCACTACAAGGGCGGCGCCCTCGGGCCACACTGGTACAAGTTCTACTTCTGCGCCCTGATCGGCCTCGGCATCACGGCCTGCCTGTTCGTCATCACCGACTACTACACCTCGACCCGGTTCTCGCCGGTGAAGAGCACGGCCCGGGCCTCGCAGACGGGCCACGCGACGAACATCATCCAGGGTCTCGCCCAGGGCTATCAGGCCACGGCGCTGCCGGCGATCGTGATCGCCCTCGGCATCTTCGGCGCCTGGAAGCTGGGCGGCGGCGGCACCCAGGGCATCTACGGGATCGGCGTCGCGGTGATGGCTCAGCTGTCGCTGACCGGCCTGATCGTCGCCCTCGACGCCTTCGGCCCGATCACCGACAACGCGGGCGGCATCGCCGAGATGGCCGAGCTTCCCGAGGACGTCCGCAACGTCACCGACAAGCTCGACGCGGTCGGCAACACGACCAAGGCGGTCACCAAGGGCTACGCGATCGGCTCCGCCGCCCTGGCGGCGCTGGTGCTGTTCAACGCCTTCGAGCGTGAGCTGCCGCTGCGGTCGCACTTCGCCTTCGTGCTCGGAAACCCGCCGGTGCTGATCGGCCTGCTGATCGGCGGCATGATGGTCTACCTGTTCGCCGCCCTGTCGATGGAGGCCGTCGGCCGCGCCGGCGGCGCGGTCGTGGAGGAGGTCCGCCGGCAGTTCCGGGAGAAGCCCGGGATCATGGAGGGCACCGACAAGCCCGAGTACGGCACCTGTGTGGACATCGTCACCAAGGCCGCCCAGCGGGAGATGATCATCCCGTCCCTGATCCCGATCGTGCTGACCCTGATCGTCGGCCTGATCAGCGTCGAGGCCCTCGGCGGGCTGCTGATCGGGGTGATCGTGGTCGGCCTGTTCATGGCCGTCTCGATGACCTCCGGCGGCGGCGCCTGGGACAACGCCAAGAAGCTGATCGAGGACGGTGCCTTCGGCGGCAAGGGGTCCGAGGCCCACGCTGCGGCGGTCACCGGCGACACGGTGGGCGATCCGTTCAAGGACACCGCCGGGCCGGCGATCAACCCGATGATCAAGGTGGCCAACATCGTGGCGCTGCTGATCATCCCGCTGATTACGTAGGGCTGTCCGGACTGCGGAGGTAGCTCCGTGGTCGCAGCGCTACGCTCGTTCAGGCATGTCTTTGTCCGTCGAGATCGGGCTGCTGCTGGCTTTGGGGACGGCGTTCGGGTCGGTGGCTGGGTTTCTGTACAAGTTTCGGGGGGCGAGGGAGGCTCCGGACGTTGACCTTCGGCGGCCGCTGTCGAGCTCTGTGGCGCTTTTCAGGTCGCCGCTGTACTCCTTGGGCATCCTGATTGCGCTCGGCTCCTGGGGGCTGCATGTGGGGGCTTTGTCTTTGGCTCCGATCTCCTTGGTGCAGTCGGTCATCGCCGGGGGGCTGGTGCTGCTGACCGTGGTCGCCGACCGGCTGTTCGGGATCGAGGTGACGCGGCGGGAGTGGGTGGGGGTTGCGCTGACCGCGGCGGGCCTGGCCTTTCTGGCCGCGACGCTCGGCAACACCGGGAACGGCGCCGATTCGCATTACGCGGCGGGGACGCTGGCCGTGTACGCCGGCCTGCTGGGATGTGCCGGGCTCGCGATCGCCGGGCTGTCACGACGGCCGATGGCGCTGGCCGTCTCCGCGGGGCTGCTGTGGGCGGCGTCGGACACGTCGATCAAGGCGCTCAGCTCGCACCTCGGGAGCCTCGGCTTCGGGGTGCTGCTGCACCCGCTGGCGCTGGTGATCCTGATCGCATCGCTGCTCGGCCTGCTGATCTCGGCGCGGAGCCTGCAGCTCGGCGATGCCGTCCCCGTGATCGCGGTCACGAGCGCGGCAGCCAACCTGGCCACGATCGCCGCCGGGCCGATCGTGTTCGGTGAGCCGCTCCCCTCCGGCCACTTCGAGCTGGCCGTGCACGTGCTCGCCTTCGGGCTGGTCATCTTCGCCGCGGCGCTGACACCTCCGCCTACCGCCGGGTTTCAACGCGGCGCGGGCGCTCGGGGCGCACGGCGATAGCTCCTAAGCTTCGCGATCGATGCCCGATCCGAAGCGAGTCCACAGCTCCGCGACGCGGACGATGTCGATCATCATGGTCGTGATCGGGATCGCCCTGATCGTCCGGACGGTCGCCGCGGGCGGCGGCGTGGCGGCGACCGGGATCATCCTCGGCGTGCTGTTCGTCCTTGCAGGAGCCGCCCGCCTGTACGTGAACGTGCGCAGCGGCGGCTGAGGTGCAGGAACGAACGATCAGCCATCGCGCGCTGTTCGCGATCGTCTACACGACCTCGGTCAGCTCGGTCTACTTCGCCCTCGGCGTGGTCGCCCATCGGGCGAACGGTCTCACCCCACTGGTCTTCCTCGCCGCCGGGATCTTCTTCCAGCTCACGGCGATGACCTATGCCGAGGGAGCCGCCCTGCACCAGGAGCGCGGCGGCTCGGCCGTGTTCGCCCGGTATGCGTTCAACGAGCTGGTCAGCTTCATCGCCGGCTGGGCGATCGTGCTCGACTACACGATCCTGGTCGCGGTCACGGCGCTCACGGTGCCGGCCTACCTGGCCGCGTTCTGGGGGCCGATCGGCCGTGGCGGGCTGCAGATCGCCGTTGCCATCGCGGTGATCGTGTTCGTCGCCGTCGACAACCTGACCGGCGTCAGCGCGCACCGGCTGCGCCGCCGCGTGCTGGTGACCGGTCTGGACCTGGTCATCCAGGCGGCCGTGATCGTGCTCGGGCTGGTGCTGGCGTTCCATCCCATCCACCTCAAGCAGACGATTCATCTCGGCACCGCCCCGACCGCCTCCGATCTGCTGTTCGCGCTCCCCATCGCCGTGATCGCATTCACCGGGCTCGAGGCGGCCGCGGGCCTGGCCGGGGAGGTCAAGGCGACCCCGCGTGAGGTGCGCCGCCTGATCGGTCCCGGTGCCGCGGTGATCATCATGATCTACGTCGGCATCGCGCTCGTCGGCGTCGGAGCGCTACCCGTCCATCACGGGATGACGGCCCTGGGCCAGGAGCACCTCAAGGCGCCGGTGCTGGGTGTGGTCTCGGTCTACACGCCGCATTGGGTGGCTCAGGTGCTCAAGTACGCGGTCGCGATCGGAGGCTCGCTCGGGCTCATCGCCGCCGCCGGCTCCTCGATGCTCGGCGTCTCGCGCGTCGGCTACTCGCTGGCCACCAACCGCCACATCCCCAGCTCGATCGGCAGGCTGCACCAGCGCTGGGGCACACCGTACGTGGTCATCGCTGTCACTGCGGTCGCGGCCGCCGCGCTCGTGCTGCCGACCGACCTCGAATTGCTGGTGGGCATCTACGCCTTCGGGGCGATGCTCGCGTTCACGATCGCGCATCTGGCGGTGATCACGCTCCGCATCCGCGAGCCGGACCGCCCGCGGGCCTACCGGATCCCGTTCTCGATCCCCTTCCGGGGCGCTCGCATCCCGCTGCCGGCGGTGGTGGGCGCGGTGCTGGCGGGGGTCGGCTGGATCAGCGTGATCATCTTCCATCAGGGCGCGAGATACGTGGGGGCGGGATGGCTGATCGGCGGCGTCGCGCTGTACGTGATCTACCGCAAGACCCAGGGCAAACCGGTGCTGCGACGGGTCACGATCCCCGACCGGGCGCTCCGCCACGAGGCCCTCGAGCCCGAGTTCGGCTCGATCCTGGTGCCGATCTTCGGCACCTCGCTGGATGACGACATCGTCCAGACGGCCGGCCGGTTGGCCGGGCCCGAGCACGACGATCTCAACCCCGACGGAGCGGTGATCGAGGCGATCTGGGTCTTCGAGGTGCCGATGGCGCTCCCGATCGACGCCAGCCTGCCCGAGCCACAGGTCAAGCGGGCGCGCGACGCGCTCTCGCGGGCCAAGGTCGTGGGCGAGGAATACGAGGGGGTCACCGTCGCCACGGCGCTGGTGCGCGCCCGTCGCGCGGGGCAGGGCATCGTCACCGAGGCCAAGCGACGCGGGGTGGAGGCGATCGTGCTCGCCGCCGAGGAGCCCTCGCGGGTCCGGGGCGGAGGGCTGCTCGGAGGCGCCGGCGGCCCGCTCGAGAACTACATCGGGGAGGTCACCAAGTACGTGATCCGGAAGGCCCCCTGCCGCGTGATCCTCACCGCCCCGCCCGACGACCGGCACGCCGAGCAGGCCAACGATCCTCTCCGCGTACCTGAGCGCTGATCGGCGACAACCGATCATCTAGAGTGCCGGTGGATGTTCATCCTGATCATCGGCGCAGGAAGGGTCGGTTCGGCGATCGCCAAGCGCGCGCTCGAGGACGGGTACGAGGTGTCGGTGCTGGACACCGACCCCCTGTCGCATGAGCGGCTCGACAAGGACCCGACCCGGACCTGGGAGGACATGGGCGGCCGCTTCACCGTCGGTGCGGCACTCGAGGTCGATGGCCTGATCGAGGCCGGCATCGAGGAGGCCGACGTGTTCATCGCGGCCACCAGCGGCGATAACACGAACCTGGTGATCGCTCAGATCGCGCAGCGCCGGTTCAACGTGCCGCGCGTCGTCGTCCGCGTGGCCGACCCCGGTCGCGCCGCCTGGTACGCCGAGCAGGGCCTGCACACCGTTTGCCCCACCCAGATCGCCATCGATCAGGCCATGCTGGTGGCGCTGGCACCATGACCGTGGGGGATCCTCGATGTACGTGATCATCGCCGGGGCGGGCAAGGTGGGTTGGAACCTCGCCCGCGAGCTGATTGCGAAGGGCCAGGAGGTATCGCTGATCGAGTCCGACCACCGGCGCTACCGCGTCGTCGAGGAGGAGCTCGAGCACGCCGTCCAGTACGGGGACGCGACCGAGCTCTGGGTCCTGGAGCGCGCGGGCATCCAGCGCGCCGACCTGGTCATCGCGGTCACCGGGGACGACGAGGACAACATGCTCATCTGCCAGGTCGCCAAGGAGAAGTACGGCGCCCAGCGGATCGTCGCCAGAGTCAACAACCCTCGCAACGTTCAGCACTTCAGGTTGCTCGGGATCCAGCCCGCCGTCTCGGCCACAGACCTGATCCTGCGCCTGATCGAGCACGAGGTGCCGGAGTACGGGCTCGTCCAGCTGCTGGCGCTGGAGGAGGAGCGGCTCGAGATCATCGAGCTCGAGGTGTGCACCGGCTCGGTCGCGGCCGGCAGCCGCGTCGCCGACGTGGTGCTGCCCGACGGCTCGCTGATCATCTCCGTGCTCCGCGGCGGCGCCGGATTCGTGCCCAAGGCGGACTCGGTCATCCAGGCTGGGGATCAGGTGCTGCTGATCCTCGACCCGGGTCTCGAGGAAGACATCACGCCGCAGTTCGCCCCGCCGGCGGGCGCGTCCGTGGACGGCGCCGGCAGGCGCTGAGCGACTGGCGATGGCAGACCGTCACATCGACTTCGCTCTCATCGGCGGCGGTCTCGCCGCGGGCAACTGCGCCCGCTGGCTGCGCGAGTCGGGCGCCGACGGCTCGATCCTGCTGATCGGCCGCGAGCCCGACCTGCCCTACAACCGACCGCCGTGCTCGAAGGAGTACCTGCAGGGCAAGGAGTCGCGGGACGAGGTCCTGTTCCGCCCGGCGGAGTGGTACGAGGAGCAGGGGATCGAGGCCCTGACCCGGGTCTCGGCGATGAAGCTCGACGTCGCGGCGCGGACGATCAAGCTGTCCAACCGTGAGGAGGTAGGGTTCGGCCGCGCGCTGCTCGCCACCGGCGCCAACGTGCGGCGCCTGAACGTGCCGGGCTCCGATCTCGAGGGCATCCACTATCTGCGGACGCTGGGCAACAGCGACACGATCCGCGCCGACGCCGCCGGCAAGCGCGTCGTCCTGATCGGTGGTTCGTACATCGGCTCCGAGGTCGCGGCGTCCCTGACCCTGCTCGGGAGCACCTGCACGATCGCGATGATCGAGCCGGTGGTGCTGAGCCGCACCTTCGGCGAGACCACCGGGCGCTTCTTCCAGTCCCGCCTCGAGGAGCACGGCATCCTCGTCCACGGCGGCGAGGAGCTCGAGCGCTTCGAGGGCCGGGACGGCCGGGTCACCCACGCGGTGCTGAAGTCCGGCCGCGAGCTGGCCGCCGACGCCGTGGTCGTCGGAGCCGGATCGGTGCCCGAGGTGACGCTGGCCCGCGGCGCCGGGCTGACCCTCGGCCACTCCGGCGGCGTCGAGGTCGACTCGCGGTTGCAGGCCTCGATCCCCGGCGTCTACGCGGCCGGGGACATCGCCGAGTACGAGAGCGTCGTCCACGGCGGCCGCAGGCTCAGGATCGAGCACTGGGACGTGGCCTTCAACCAGGGCAAGACGGCGGCGCACAACATGCTCGGCGCCGATCAGCCCCACGACGCGGTGCCCTACTTCTTCTCCGACCTCGCCGACTGGGCCTCGCTGGAGTACGTCGGCCCGGCGTCCAAGTGGGACGACGAGGTCATCCGCGGCTCACTTGACGAGGGCGAGTTCAGTGTCTGGTACCTGCACGGCGGCACCCTCGCCGCGGCCCTGTCTGTCGGGCGCTCCGACGACCTCGAGCACGCCCGCCGCTTGATCGCCGCCGACACCCACCTCGGCGACGGAGCCGCGCTCGGGGATCTCTCGACGGATCTGGCGGGGCTGTAGGGGCACGGCGTGGCGCCGGCGCGTGCCCGGCCGGGCGCGTGGCTACCGGCGTGGCGCCGGCGCGTGCCCGGCCGGGCGCGTGGTTACCGGCGTGGCGCCGGGGGCAAGGCCGAGGCGTACCAGGCGGCCGGGGATGGAACTGGTCGGCTGCGGGCGGCGGGCGGGCTCCGACAAGCCTGCGACCCGCGAACCGCTGGGACCCTCGCCATGGGACGCCACCCACTGCGACGCTACCTTCCGACATCGCGAGCTACCGGAAATCAGCGTGATTAACGTGCCACAGTCGCCGTCCGCGGAGGCTGCTTGGCAATCTAAGCGTGCCACGCATGCTTATCCGACCAGGGTCGCCGCCGCGGCCTCGGTTTGTCACCTTCTTCACCCTGAATCCCGGTCCATCGACCTTGACGGAGAGGTTGCGAGCCGGGGATCCCTCCAGCCGGCCGGTGGGATCAGGCCTCCTGCCCCCAGCCGCCTGTCACGCCACGACCCGCCGCCACCGCACGAGGCGCCGCCACAGAGCCGGTGGTCCCAAGCCCCTACCGGCCCCGTGTCCCCGGCTCGTCGCCAGGTCCCGGCAGGCGCCGGGTGCCGCCGCCGGGGAAGCGGTCGACGAGGCGGCCGAAGCGGTCGATCGCGCCCTCGAGCGGGGTGGCGAGGTCAAGCGCGCGCTCGAGCGCGGGCAGGACGCCGATCAGCTCATGGCCCGTGTCCACGACCCTGGTGGCGGTGTCGACGATCTGAGCCCCTGTGACGTCGACCCGCTCGCCGAGGTCGTTCATGCCGTCTCCCAGCTCCAGCAGGGCGGCGGCGCGGGCGTCGAGTCGCTCGCCCAGCAGCAGCAGCTCCGCCGCGCGCACGTCGAGCCGCTCGGCGATCGCCAGCACTCCGCGGCCCGTCGCGGCGATCTCCTCGCCGAGCGCCAGCATCCGGTCGAGCTGGCCGGGCGCCCGGCGCGCGAGGCGCTCGATCGCCTCCAGATCCGACAGCGCACGGCCGATCGCCGCCGCCGGGAGCCGGATGGCCAGACCGAACGCGTTCATTGCGGCTGACAGTAGCTCACGGCGCCGGCCGGCAGCAGAGCCTGGTTGCACGGCCGGCTGCCCCCGCGCTTGCATATACTCGCCCGGCGAGGCTCAGCCTGGCCCAGAATCCCTGGGGAATGGTGTAACGGCAGCACGCGACGCTCTGGACGTCGAAGTTGGGGTTCGAATCCCTGTTCCCCAGTTGAGGTTTCCCCCGGCGGCGGATCGGTGGTACGCAACGAGGACCGGCGGCCGTGAGGCCGCGTTCAGCCCGTCGAGCAGTTCAGGCGCTGAGCTCGCCCGGGTCGGTGAACTGCGCCGGCTGCTTGGTCACTCCGGCCGCGACGGCCGCGAGCTGGTTCGGGGTGCCGATCACCTGGAGCTGAAGCTCGGCCTCGAGCTTCAGCGTCTCCTCCGCCGATCCGGTCCAGGCCTCGTCGAACAGCCGCTTGGCGCGCCGCACGGCGTCCGGTGACCTGCTCGCGATCTCGCTCGCGAGCTCCGTCGCCGCCGCGAGCGGGTCCTCGGCGACGTGGGTGACGATGCCGAGCGCGTGCCCCTCGGTGCCGCTGAACACCCGGCCGGTGTAGGTGAGCTCCTTGGCCACGTCGATCGGGACCAGTCGCGGCAGCGTGCGCGTGATCGACATGTCGGGGATCAGGCCCCACTTCACCTCCATCACCGACAGCCGGGTATCGGGCGCCGCGAACCGGATGTCGGCGCCGAGAGCGATCTGGAGGCCTCCACCGAGGCAGTTGCCGTGCAGCGCCGCGAGCACCGGGACCGGCACCCGCACCCAGTCGAAGGCGGCGCGCTGGAACCAGTTCGGTGCCTCGCCGCGGATCCGGTCGATCAGTCCGTCGATCCCCGCCGGGGCGGACATCATGCTGGCGATGTCGAGGCCCGAGCAGAAGCTCGGCCCCTCGCCGTGCAGAACAACCGCGCGCACGCCAGGCTCGACGGCCACGCGTTCGGCCGCGGCGATGATCGCCTCGAACATCGCCGCGTCGAGTGCGTTGTGCTTCTGGGGTCGGGTGAGGGTGACCACGGCGACGTGGCCGGCGATCTGCATCCTGACGCGTTCCTCGCTCATCGGCGGGGAGACTATCTGCCGGTCCGTCTACGCCGCGGCCTGCTCGGCCCAGTCGCGGTACAGGCGCCAGTAGTGGCCGCCGGCCTCGAGCAGCTCCTCGTGGGTTCCCTGCTCGACGATCCGGCCGTGCTCGAGCACCACGATCCGTCCCGCGTGGCGGATCGTCGAGAGCCGATGGGCGATCACGATCGCGGTCCGGCCGGCGACGAGCCGGCGCAGCCCCTGCTCGATCAGGGTCTCGGTGTGGACATCGACGTTGGAGGTGGCCTCGTCGAGCACGAGGATGCGCGGGTCGGCCACCAGGGCCCGCGCGAACGCGATCAGCTGTCGCTGGCCGGCCGACAGCTGCACGCCGCGCTCGCCGACCTGCGTGTCGTAGCCGTTCTCGAGCGCCGCGATGAACCCGTCGGCGCCGATTGCCCGTGCGGCGCCGACGATCTCTTCGTCGGTCGCGCCCGGGCGCCCAAAGGCGATGTTCTCGCGTACGGTGCCGCTGAACAGGAAGCCCTCCTGGGGCACGATCCCCATCTGTGAGCGTAGCGACTGCGCCGTGACCGATCGCAGGTCGTGGCCGTCCACGAGAAGGGCGCCCGAGGTCGGGTCGTAGAAGCGCGAGACCAGCTTGGCCAGCGTCGACTTGCCGGCCCCGGTCTCACCCACCAGCGCCACCGTCTGACCCGGCGGGATCGTCAGGTCGATGTCCCGGAGCGCCCAGGCGTCGTCTTCGACCGCGCCGTAGCGGAACGAGACGTCCTCGAAGCTCAGCCCGCCCCGCAGCACCGGCAGCTCGAGCGCATCCGGCTGGTCGACGAGCTCGGGCTGCTCGTCGAGCAGCTCGAAGATCTTGTCCAGCGCTGCCATCCCGGACTGGTACACGGTGTACAGCTGTGAAAGCTGCTGGATCGGATCGAAGAAGTTGTTCAGCGCCGCGACGAAGGCGAACACGACGCCGGTCGACGTGTGGCCGTTGATCGCCTCAATGCCGCCGATCACCAGGATCTCGACCGTGACCAGCGCCGAGAGCAGCTCGACGCCGGGGAAGTAGGCGGCGTTGAGCTTGACCGTCGTCATGTTGGCCGCCCGGTTGTCGTCGTTGAGCTCGTGAAAGCGGGCGATATGCCGTGGCTCCTGCCCGAACGCGCGCACGATCCGGATCCCCGACAGGGTCTCCTGGAGGTACCCGGTGATCCAGGCGATCTTCTCGCGCGTGAGACGGTAGGCGTCGGCGGAGGCGATCCGGAACGCGAGCGCCCCGAGCGCGAGCACCGGGAGCACCAGGAACGTGAGCAGGGCCAGGTGCGAGTTCATGACGAACAGGATCACCACCACGCCGATCAGCATCAGCCCTGATGCGATCAGGGTGGCCAGCCCGTCGGAGACGAGCTGGTCGAGCGCCTCGACGTCGTTGGTCATGCGGGAGATGATCACTCCGGCCCGGTTGCGCGAGTAGAAGCCGATCGAGAGCGACTGCAGGTGCTCGAACAGCGTCAGGCGAAGGTCCTGGAGCGCGCGCTGGCCGACCCATCCGACCAGGTAGGTCTGGGCGTAGGATGCGGCCGCGTACACGACCGCCGAGAGGACGAACGCGGCCACGATCAGATCGAGCGCATGGACGTCATGCGCCTGGATCCCCTGGTCGATGGCCAGCTTCGCCAGCGGCGCCGGGGCCAGCGCGGCCGCCGTGGCCAGCACCAGCGACACGAACATCGCCAGCACGCGCCACTTGTAGGGCGCCAGCAGCTCGGCCAGGCCTCGCAGCTTGCGCCCGCGTCCCGACGTCTGCCGGAGCCGGCGCCTGATCTCGGTCATCCGGCCGGAGGAGCTGTGACGAGAACCGGTCACAGGCCCGCCACCTCGGCCTCCTGCGGCTTCATCGTCATGAACACCTGGTCGGGCATGCCCTTCTCCACGATCTCGCGGTACAGGGGGGAGCTCAGCAGCAGCTCGTCGTGGTCGCCGCGGGCGGCGATGCGTCCGTCCTCGAGCACGACGATCTCATCCGCGAGCGCGATCGTCGAGAGCCGGTGGGCGACCACGAACGTCGTGCGCCCGGCCATCACGGTCTGCAGCGCCTGCTTGATCTCGTTCTCGGTCGAGGCGTCCACCGACGAGGTCGCGTCGTCGAGCACGAGGATCCGCGGGTCCGCCAAGACCGCCCGGGCGATGGCGATCCGCTGGCGCTGGCCACCCGACAGCGTCAGGCCGCGCTCGCCCACGAGCGTGTCGTAGCCCTTCGGCAGCGCCTCGATGAACGAGGCCGCTTGGGCGACGCGGGCGGCGTGCTCGACCTCCTCGCGGGATGCCTCGGGTCGCGCGTAGGCGATGTTGTCGTGCACCGTAGCCGAGAACAGGAACGGGTCGTCGGTCACGATCGCGATCTGGTGCCGGAGGCTGACCAGGTCGACAGAGCGCACATCGGCGCCGTCGATGCGGACGCTGCCCTCGCTGACGTCGTAGAGCCGCGGCAGCAGCGAGACCAGCGCCGTCTTGCCGGCGCCGGTGCCGCCGACGAGGGCCACCGTGCGGCCGGCCTCGACCTCGAGGTCGATGTTGCAGAGGGCCGGGTGCGAGGTGCCCTGGAACGTCAGCCCGACCCCGGAGAGCTCGACGCGGCCGCGGCCCGCCGGCAGCGCCGGCGCCCCCTCGGGCGTGGTCATCGCCGGGGCGCGGTCGAGGATCTGGAAGATGCGGGCGCCCGAGGCCGTGGCGCGCTGTCCCGCCCCGAGCAGGTAGCCGAGCGTGCGCATCGGCGAGATCAGCATCAGCAGGTAGGCGTAGAAGGCCGTGAACGCGCCGAGGGTCAGCGAGCCCTGGATCACCTCGCGGCCGCCCACCAGCAGGATCGCGGCCAGGCCGAGGTTGGGGAGGAAGCCGAGCAGCGGCGTGTACAGAGCCTGGATTCGGACCGCGATGATCGCCTGTTCGAACACGCGCGAGACCGAGCCGGCGAATCGCTGCATCTGCCGCCCCTCCTGCGCGAACGCCTTGACCACCCGCACGCCGGACACGTTCTCCTCGGCGTCCGCGGTCAGCTCCGCGATCCGCTGCTGCACCTCCTGGATCGCCGGCCGCGAGCGGTGCCCATAGCGGTTGGCGATCAGGATCACGAACGGCACCGGGATCAGCGCCAGCACCGCCAGCTCCGGTCGGAGCAGGAACATCGCAATCGCGGCCAGAACGATCGTGAGTGCCGACTGGGCGATGAAGATCAGCCCGTACCCGAGGAAGAACCTCACCGCCTGCAGGTCGACGGTCGCCCGTGACATCAGCTGCCCGGTCTGCTGGCGGTCGAAGAACGACAGCTCGAGTCGCTGCATGTGCTCGTAGAGCCGGTTGCGCAGATCCAGCTCGACGCCCAGCGACACGCGGCCGGCGACGAGCCGCCGCAGGACGCTGAGCACCAGGCGCACGAGGCCGGCGACGGCGATCGCGATCGCCCACGTGGTCAGCTCGTGCTTGTTCGAGGCGCGGATCGAGTCGATCGCCCGGCCGGTGAGATACGGGAGCAGCACGGTCGCGCCCATCGCCCCGGCAGCGAGCAGGAACGACCATACGACGGCGCCCCGATACGGCCGCAAGAACCCCAGAAGTCTCCCGAAGATTGACACGCTTCAAAAACTATAGTGCCTGCTCCGCAGGCCGTCGGTGCGGTGGTCCGCGGCCCGGTCTCGGCTTCCGGACGCCCCCTTTCGCGGCCCCATCATGCCTCTGGAACCCCTGTCCGTGCGGTCCTCGAACCCCGCCGGACACCCGACGGTTGCCCGTTGCGATGCCGAGGATCTTCTGCATATGATCCCACGCAGATTCGCGCAGGGAGCGGGGCGGCGGTCGCGAGCGAGAGGAGGTGGTGCCGGTATGTGGATGCCATCCTGAAACTGGGCTACGAGCCGGTCCGCGGCTTCATCGAGACCGTAGGGGCGATGATGCTGCTGTTCCGGCGCACGCTGGTGGCCTCCCTCACGCCGCCGTACAACTACGGGCCCGAGCTGGTCGACCAGTTCCTGTTCGCCCTGCGGCTGGGCTGGTTCCCGATGATCCTGGCGTCGCTGGCGTTCACCTACGGCCCGGCTGGGATCGAGGTGGGGAACTTCCTCAACCTGCTCGGCGCGCTGGACCGCCTCGGGGGTTTGTTCGTGATCATCGTGATGCGCGAGTTCGCTCCCCTGGTGTGCGCGATCGTGATGGCCGGCGTGGCCGGCACGGCGATGACCGCGGATCTCGGCGCCCGCAAGATCCGCGAGGAGCTCGACGCCCTGATGGTGCTCGGCGTCGAGGCGTCGCTGGTCAAGTCGACGATCTTCGGCGCCCTGATCGCGATCGTCTGCTGTTACAAGGGCTGACGGCGTCCGGTGGCGCCGAGGGGGTGGGCCGGGCGGTGACGTCGAGACCCTGCTCAGCTCGACCGCCGACATCACCAGCACGCTGGCCCACAACAGCGCCCAGCTGGCCGACCTGGTCACCGGTCTCAACATCAGCTCGAGCGCCCTGGCCTCGGCCGACGGTGCCCTGGCGCAGTCGATCTCGGGCCTCGACCAGACGCTGCAGGTCTCGCCCGCCGCGCTGTCGGCGATCGATGCCTCGCTGCCGCCGCTGGCGAACCTCGCCACCACGCTCGACCCGTCGCTGCAGGCCGCCCCGAAGTTGGTCGACGGCCTCACGCAGACGCTCGGCCAGCTGGGCGCGGTCGTCGCTCCCGCCGAGCGCAACCGGCTGCTGGCCTCGCTGAATGCGACCTTCCAGCAGCTCCCCTCCGTGCTGACCAAGCTCGGCGCCGTGTTCCCGATCACCAAGAGCGTCACCGACTGCCTGAGCACGCACGTGAAGCCGATCCTCAACCGGGTGGTGCCCGACGGTGCGCTGACCACCCGCCAGCCGGTGTGGCAGGAGTTCGTCCACTTCCTCGGCGGGTTGGCCAGTTCGGGCCAGAACTTCGACGCCAACGGGCACTGGATCCGGCTCGGATCCGGCGTCGGCACCAACACGATCAGCCTCGGCAACATCCCGATCGTCGGCCAGCTGCTGGGCACGGCCCCGTCCGGCGGCTCGGCGATCCAGGGCGCCAGCCCACACTGGGTCGGCGACCTGCAGCCCTCGGCCTATCAGCCGGGCGTGCCCTGCACGAGCCAGGCGGTTCCGAGCCTGGCCTCCTTGGGGACGGCCGCCGACACGGCTCGGTCGACGAGCCCCGCGCCTGGGC
>JADGPN010000378.1 GCA_017882465.1 Solirubrobacteraceae bacterium | reverse complement strand
TGGATGCCAGCGGTGCGATCGATCCAACCGTGGATGCTCGACTCCGTGATGCGCGTCGCGTGAAGATCCTGCCAGTCGGCCGTCGTCGGGCTCGTCCGCTGGGGCGCAGAGTTGTACGAGGTGATGCCGACGACGTACGGCCTCAACGTGTCGTCGGGCAGCCACGGTCCGCCGCTGTCGCCGTTCTGGATCTCGGAGGCGACAGCCGGCTCGATGCAAGCACCAATCGGAGGTCGTCGTGCAGGAGCGCTGCACTCGATAGGAGCGCGGTTTCGTGAGCCGCAGCAGCTTCGAGGGGCGACATGAGTAGTGCGCGAAATCGCCTGTCGATATGGCGCTCTGTCCGTAGGCCGTGCTTGTGCAGCCGTAGCCATAGGCAATGGGTAATGCGCCGTCCGGGAGCGAAAAGGATGAGGGCGCGAGCGGCAGTGGGGCGGCGCCTGACGGCAGCGGTCCTGAGAGGTGCAGCAGCGCGACGTCGCCCGTGAGCCGAGCCGGGTCCCACAGTGGATCGATCTGCAGCTGGTCGACCGTCCGGGGGCCTCGCAGGGTTCGACCGGGGAAGCGCGTCGGTAGGCGGGTGGATGATCGGTGCTATCAGCCCAACCAACTGTCAGGAGGAGCTCATGGCTAAGGAGCTTGTGGACTGCCTGGGCCGGCGTCGCTCGCCGGCAACCACGTCCGCGTTTCATGTCGGCCGCCCGCCGCGCAATCGGGGGATGCGCTACCCGGCCGACCCACCGCCGGTGGAGCAGATCATCGCGGTGATGCGCGCCGCGGGCGCCGGCGCCTATGGCGATCGGCTGCGCGGGGTGATGGTGGTGTGCCGGCGCGCCGGGCTTCGCGTCGGCGAGGCGCTCGCACTGGGACGGCCTGAGACCGTCAGTTCGGAGTGGGAAACGAGCAGTCGTCCTGCGACCAGTCAGCGCTGACCGGCGCGGCTGCGGCGAGTTACGGGTGCCGCTGAGTAGTAGGCACGGTCGTGCGCCGCGGTCGACACGCCGATAAACGCCTGAATTGGTCTGCCGATGGTCATCATCGCGTGAGCACCGTCGGTGCGCTCGCAGGAGGAGTTGCCCGCATGTTCGATGTTTCACGCACGCCCAAGCAGCCGCAGGACAAACGAGCAGGCGAGCCGGCCGGTCGCGGGATTCTCGTTACAGCGGCCGCCGGTCGTGACCGGCGCGATCCTGCGGGAAGGACGCGCGTTGTGAGCAGAGGCTTGAGATCACGTCTTGGGGTCGCGTTCGCAGCCGCGGGAGTCTCTGTGTTGCTGGCGGCGGCGCCGGCCGCGGCCGGCGCGATCTCGACGAGCTACTCGGGACGCACGTCTGATGGCGGGAGCTGGGTTGCTGATGTGCCATCGCCGTGGAACGGCACGCTGTTGCTCTTCAGCCACGGCTTCGGTCCGCTGCAGGCGGCCGACGCGCCGAGTCCGCTCGCGAAGCGGCCGCTGCTGGACCTCGGGTACGCGCTGGCGGGCTCCTCATATGATCCAACCGGATCACCGTGGGCGCTGGGCAGCGCGCTACGCGACCAGTTCCAGACGCTCGCCGACGTGCGGCGGGACCTGCCCTCCGCACCCAAGCGCGTGGTCGCCTATGGCATCTCAATGGGTGGGCTGATCACCGCGCTCGAAGACCAGCACGCAAACGGTCGCGTCGACGGGGCACTCACCGCCTGCGGCGTCGTCGCCGGCGGGATCCAACTCAACAATTACCAACTCGACAGCGAGTACACGATTCGCCGACTGCTCGCCCCGAAAGCGTCGCTCAGGCTCGTGCGGTTCGCAAGCCCCGCCGCGGGCACGAGCACCGGCAAGAAGCTCGATGCCGCCGCCCGGCGAGCGCAGAGCACCGCGAACGGCCGCGCTCGCCTCGCGCTGGCGATGGCGTTCCTGAACGCGCCGACGTGGGCACCGGGCGAGCCGATGCCCGCCCGTAAGGCCTACGTCACGCAGGAGAAGGAGCAATACGACTTCGAATTCACCGGCTCGACCACGACGATGGACGGCCTCGAGAGCTCCCGGGCCTCGATCGAGCAGGCCGCGGGTGGCAACGGCTCATGGACCGTCGGCGTGAACTTCACGCAACTGCTGGCCCGCTCGCCCTACGCACCCGAAGTCAGGGCGCTCTACCACCAGGCCCGTCTGAACATCAACCGTGACCTCGCCACGCTTACCCGCGGCGCGAACATCAAGGCCGACCGCAAAGCGGTTCAGTGGCTGCAGAACACGTCGGTTCCAACCGGTCATCTCCAGGTCCCCGAGCTCGACATGCACACGATCGCCGACCAGCGCGCGCCGGTCCAGCAAGAGAACTACTACGCCCACGTAGTCAAGGAAAGCGGCTCCAGCGACCGGCTGCGCCAAGCGTTCGTCCAGCGCCAGGTGCACTGCAACTTCACCCTCGCCGAACTCGTCGCCGGTCTGCGCGCGGTCCAACAGCGCCTCACCACCGGTACATGGGGCTCAGTCGCCGAGCCCAACCAGCTGCAGGCCACGGCAAACAGCCTCGGCGCCGCCTTCGGAGGCGCCGCGTTCATCCCATACCATCCTGGGCAGCTCTCAGGCGATAACGGACCGTTCAACCCACGCCTCGACAGCCCCGGCGACTTATAGGCTAAAGCGCCTCCCCGAGCACGGGCACAACTGGCGCAACGGGACCGACCGGCCCGACGGGGCTGGCCGGGGTGGCGGCGCCACTTGCGCCGCAGCCTCCAGGTGAGGCGCTTGCCGCCCCGCAAAGACCTGGAGCGCTAGCTGGAGCCCCGCATTTTTCGGCAGTACTCCAAGCAACCGACGCGATAGCAGCGACCTGGACCAATGCTGTTTCGCGTGATTGGGGGCGCCCGGCAGCCCCACCAGCTATTGCGATGGCGCGAATTTGCGCTCTACCGGTTGGTGCCCGGTCCCGCCGCTGGCTGATTGGCGAAGTCGTGATCGTCTGCCACCCGCAGTCGGGCGGGCGCGCGCGACCGTTATCGAGCGTTGAGATCACGGCGCACCGTGTCGCGGTCGAAGCCTGATGCTTCGAGCTGGCGCACGATCATGCCGACGTGCTTCTGGCTGAGGTTCTGTCTCCCGTGACCAGGAACCGTGATGACGACGCCGGATTCGTGGCGGAAGCGCCGATGGCTCGTAGCCTTGCCGCCGAGTTCGGTAAAGCCGTGATCGAATAGCCAGGCCGTGAGCGCCCTGCGGGTGACCGTGCTCATAAGGCGAATTCTCGGATCTGGGAGGACGTCCTTGCGATGATCGCCTCGCTCGCCGCACTCTCTCGTAGCGCGTCACCCTATCGCGACAGGGATCGGCGCCGACGAGGCCCGGATTGGAAGACCGGTGCTCGTCGCTGCTTCGCGCGGCTGAACGCGCAGTCCGCTTCGAAGACGCCCGCGGCTCGCTCTGGCGCCTGCCCAGCGCGTTCGCGGAGTAGCGCGGCGCGGCCGGTAGGCTGCGTCTCATGCCGGATGCCGCGGGCCGCCCCGAGCCGTTCACCCCGCAGGCCGCGCCCGCGGCGCTCGAGGACCTCCGGGCGCGGCTGCGAGCGACGCGCTGGCCGGACTCGCCCGAGGACGCCGGCTGGTCGCTCGGGACCGACCTCGTTTACCTCCGCGAGCTCGTCGCCTACTGGGCGGAAGAGTTCGACTGGCCGGCGCAGGAAGCGGCGCTCGGGCAGTTCCCACGCTTCCGCGTCCCGCTTGGCGGCCTCGGGATCCACTTCGTGCACGTCCGGGCCAGGGCGCCGGCCGGCCCCGTTCTGCCGCTGATTCTCAGTCACGGCTGGCCGGACTCGTTCTGGCGCTACTGGAAGGTGATCGCGCTCCTGACCGACCCCGGCGCGCACGGCGCCGATCCCGCCGACGCGTTCGACGTGGTTGTGCCCGACATGCCGGGCTACGGGTACTCCGAGCGCCCCACCGGCTCGCCTCTGGACTCGATCGCCGTCGCCGGCCTGTGGGCCGAGCTCATGGGCGTCCTGGGCTACGAACGGTTCGGCGCGGCGGGCGGAGACATCGGCAGCCACGTGAGCCGCTACCTCGGGCTCGACCACCCCGAGCGGGTCGTGGCCGTCCACCGCACCGACGCGGGCGTGCCCGTCTTCACCGGCGACCCGGCGGACCTCGCGCCCGAGGAGCGCGCCTGGATCGAAGCCGCCGCGGCCTGGGGTCAGACCGAGGGCGCCTACGCCGCCATGCACCGCACGAAGCCCCAGACCGCGGCCTTCGGGCTCACCGACTCGCCAGCCGCGCTCGCCGCGTGGATCGTCGAGAAGCTCCGGGCATGGAGCGACTGCGACGGGGACATCGAACGGCACTTCACGAAGGACGAGATCCTCACCAACGTCACGCTCTACTGGCTCACGGGGACGATCGGCTCCTCGATCCGCATGTACCACGCGAACGCCGCGATTGCGCCCGCGCAGTTCGCCCGCCGGGTCGAGGTGCCGTCC
>JADGPN010000087.1 GCA_017882465.1 Solirubrobacteraceae bacterium | reverse complement strand
GGTGTGGGCGTCCGTGTGGGTCCCGGTGATCTGCTCGGGTGACATGTAGTCGACGGTGCCGAGGACCGCCCCGTGCGCTGTGAGGCCTGCGACGGTGTCAAAGCGCTTCGCGACGCCGAAGTCCGTCAGGTACGCATGCTCCTCGCCGTGCTTGACGGTGATGAGGACGTTCGCCGGCTTGACGTCCCGGTGCACCAGCCCTCGCGCATGGGCGGCGTCCAGCGCGGAGGCGAGCTGCGTCAGCAGCTCGACCGCGCGGCTTGGTTCGAGCCGGCCGGAGCGGTGCAGCACCTCGCACAGATCGGTGCCGGAGATGAAGTCCATCACGAAGAACAGCAGCCCGTCCTGCACGCCCGCGTAGTGGATGGGCACCACGTTCGGGTGGCTGATCGAGGCGGCGATGCGCGTCTCTCGCTTGAACCGCTCCCGAAAGCCCTCGTCCTCGGCCAGCTCCGGCGCGAGGACCTTCAGTGCGTAGATCAGGCCGAGCGCGACGTTGGTCACGCGGTAGACCACTCCCATGCCACCACGGCTGATCAACTCCTCGACCCGGTAGCCGCCGATCACGCTGCCGCGTTCGAGCTGATTGCCATGCACTTGCATTCGTTCCCCCATGCCCTTAGACGATCGGCCGATCCACAGCCGGACCCGATCAGGCGAGGTTAACGGCGACCAGGAGCTGCCGAGGTGGCCTTGGTCACAGAGCCCCGGGCTGCGCTACCGCGCCATGGGACGCGAGACGTGTAGGTTGGTCCTCCGATGCTGGTCGATCTTCATGCGCACTTCCCGATGCACCTGCTGCCGGACGAGCAACAGCGGACGCATGACCACGCGCAGGCCTGGTGGCGTCAGCGCTGGGAGGCTCAGCTCGTCAGGCTGATCTCGCGTTTCGCCAACTACCAGGGCCCTGGGGACACGCCGAGTGTGACCGAGGAGCTGATGAGCGACGGGGATGTCGGCGTCACGCTGTCCGTGCTCTACCAGCCGCTGGACGAGATGGACCTCACCCAGGAATACGGCGCTCCACCACGCGAGAGCTATTTCGACGACATCACCGCTCAGCTCCGGACCGTCGAGGAGTACGTCAAAGACCACAGCAGCAAGGTCACGATCGCGCATACTCCGACCGAGCTCGACACGCTGCTCGGTGGCGGCGTGCCGATCCTGATTCACGCGATCGAGGGAGGGTTCCAGCTCGGGCGCGACGCAGCGGAGCTCCAGAGGAACGTCCGCGCGCTGGCTGGGCTCGGGGTCGCGTACGTGACCGTGGCACATCTGTTCTTCCGTGACGTCGCGACGAACGCTCCCGCGCTGCCGTTCCTGCCTGACTGGCTCTATCACCTCGTCTTCCCCGAGAAGGGGAAGCGGGGCCTCACCGCGCTCGGGCGCGAGGTCGTGCAGGCGCTGGTCGACGAGGGGATCCTGGTCGACATCACGCACATGAGTCAGGCGTCGATCAAGGATGTGCTCGCAGTGCTCGACGCTCGCGATCCGGGCAAGGACGTCCCGGTGATCGCGACGCACATGGCGTGCCGCTTCGGGGGCCTCGAGTACTGCTTCGACGACGACACGATCAGGGCCGTGGCTGACCGAGGCGGTGTGCTCGGCTGCATCCTGTGCGAGCACTACATCACCAGTGGGCTGCCCGGAGGCGTGAAGTCGTTCCAGGACTCGGTCAACGCGTTGTGCCGGCACATCGACAAGATCCATGAGGCGACCGGGACCTACGACCACGTCGGCGTCGGGTCCGATCTCGATGGGTACATCAAGCCGGCGCTGCCGGGCCTCGAGCACATGGGCCGCATGGCCGAGCTGCAGAAGGAGCTGCGCGCGCGGTATGGAGACGCGGATGCCGAGAAGATCTCCAGCGGCAACGCGCTCCGGGTGCTGCGGGCGGAGTGGGGGCGCAAGCGCCCCCGTCCGTAGGGGCCGCGGACCCCCGTCCGGATCATCGCGAACGACTGAGGCCCACCCCCGCCGCGGCGTGCGAGTGGAGGCGGCCGGCGCTTCCACCGGCGGCCAGCTCGGCCGCGCTCGGGTTTGCCTTGCAGACGCCGCTGTTCTCGGCCTGCTGGAGCGGTGAGCGCGGTCCGGCCACGAACACGAAGTGCTTGATGCTGTCGACGACGTTCTCGGGCTGATTGGCAGCGTTGACCTCGAGCTTCGTCGATGCCTCGCCGAAATACCCGGGCCAGCACGCCCAAGGAGTTTGCGCGAGGTCCACCAGCGGCGTGGTCGCCGCGCGGAACGCGAACCGGCCCGAGCCGCACACCAGCCAGTCACTGGACAGATTGCTGGTCACGACGCGTGGGCGGGGACCGCAACCGGCAAGGTAGGTGGGATGGCCGCCGAACGCGGCCTGAAGCAGCGGATGCCCCTGGTCGAAGGTGAGCGCCGGGCTGCCCCAGGGGACGAACTGGCCCTCGAAGCTGTGCCGCGCCAGGTACAGCCACATCGGCGTGAGCGTGTGCGGGTCGAGCAGCACGACGACGTGCTCCCAGTCCCCCTGATGCAGATCGACGTTGGCGTGGTCGCCCGCGATCGGCGCCCGGGTCATCAGGTCCGAGTTGACCACCAGCGGGTAATAGTTGAACGGATAGTAGAACCAGTACTCGAGCCCGATCAGGCCACTGGGCACATTCGGATCGAGCGCCTGCCGGGGCCACTTCGCGGTGCTCAGTGGGCCGGCGTAATCGAAGTACATCTGGGCCGAGTACCACGGGTCGAGCACGCCGGGATCGGCCAGCCAGTGGTGCAGCGAGCCGGAGGAGAGGTCCTGGCCCTTCAGGAAGGCCTGAAACTGCCCGCTGGGACTCTGGTTGCCCGACAGCGTGACCGGGAGCTGCAGGTAGTCGGCCGATGTGGTGCCCGTCCCGCCGAGGCTCGACAGGGTCGGTGGGCAGACGCGCTGAGGGACGCGCTTCTGCGCCAGGCACACGGGCTGGCCGCGTCGCGCACGCTCGGCCAGCACGGCGCCGACCGACACCGGCCAGTTGCGGTCAGCGACGCTGACCAGGAGCGTCGGCTGGTAGCGGCGAGCGAGCGCGGCGATCGCCGCCGGTGTGGTGCTCTCGATCGGCGGCTCGCCGTTGTGCGCGCGTCCTCCGGGAGGCGCCGGCCCCGCGATCACGCCCACGCCGAGCGCCGGGTCCGGGGCGCCGGTGGTCAGAGCGCTCGGTCCCGCGCCGGCGCACGTCGCCCGCGTGGCCCGCAGCGCGGCGCTGAACAGCGTCGGCGGGCTCCCCCCGACCCCGAGCGCGCGCAGCGCCAGGGTCGCCAGAGATGGCCGGGCGCCCGAGTCGAAATATGCGGGGTCACCTCCGATCCGCACCCCCTCGACGTTCTTGGCCGGAACGAGGTCGAGGCGCTCGTCGGTCGAGGTGGCGTCGGCCAGGGCGGTGCACGTCGCCACGTAGACGCCCGCCGGCGTCCGGGTCAGGTAGCCACCGGTGCGGGCGCCGGTCGCGGTGGCGACCACGACCTGGGGAAAGGCCACCGGCGGCATCGCGTTGTAGGCCAGTCCCAGCAGCAGGCAGATCGTCAGCAGCACCCACGGCAGCGGTGAGCGCAGCAACTGCCCGGTCGAGCTCGGTTGCGGCACCCGCGCCAGGCTCCGCCCCAGCGTCGAGATCCCGACGGCGGTCAGCACGAGCACCCCTACGGGCGCCGACGCGAACAGCGTTGCGAGGCCGACCACGGCCCACACGACCCCATGGACTCGCGAGTTCAGGACGAGCGGACTCCAGTGCGTCAGCATCCATCTCGCGGCCAGGAAGACGGCCACTCCCACCAGGACCCCGACCCACCGGACGATCGGGATCAACGCTCCGATGCCGCGGGCCACCCCGAGTGCGATCAGAGCCGAGAGCAGCATGATGTTGAAGCCGGCCACCAGCCGTACCGCCCAGTCCCCCAGGGGTGCGGGCTCGAGCGGCTTCGGCTCGCCGCCGGGCCCGTCCTGTGCCTTGTGCGCAAAGCGAGCCTGGCGCTGGGCCGCCAGCCGAGCCACGGGACGCAACCCGGGCCGCTGCGAAGAGGCCGCCACTGCGGCGGCCCGCCCCGCCTTCTGGCTCGCGTGCTGCTGCTCCCGGCGCCGGCGCTCGGTATCCGCGTCATCGTCGTCCGCCGCGTTGGCGACGCCGCGCCTGCGCACGATGTCGTGCCAGTCCTGACCGTGGACGTCCCACTTCCGCTTCGAGGAGAAGTAGGCCACGGCGCAGCTGACCGCGAACGCGGCGGCCATCAGCAGCGTCGAGCTGAGTCCGTCCCCGAACAGCTCCCGATTGCTCAGCGCGCCCACCGCCGCCCCGGCCGGCAATCGCGCCGCCGCGAGCCGGACCAGGTCGACGATCCACCCGGCCAGATAGACGTAGCCGACCAGCCCGACGGCCGCCGCGGTCACGCCGAGGATCGTCTTCAGCTCACCGCTGGGCGGTCGCGCTCGACGAGGATTTGCGGTCGACACTCGCGCATCATCGTCGACCGTCCGGCGTCGGACTGTGGGATCGGCCACGGGCGACGGACGCACGCCGTTTTGAGACAGGCTCTCAGTCGTGCGCCAGCAGCGATGCGCCCAGCTCCGCGGCCAGCCCGCGGCCGCCCTGCCGCATCACGTAGTCGTGGTTCCAGGCGAAGGCCGGGCGGGCGAGCGGTCCGAACAGGTTCATCCACAGCTTGGTCGTGCGTACGCGCCAGTCATAGACGATAGCCACGCCGTCTCCCGCATACAGGCGCCAGGTGCCGGTGCCCTCGAGCTCGCCGGAAGCATGCCCCTGGATCACGTGTGGGCGCTCCACGCGCGTCACGCGCATGTCGAAGCCGAGCGAGTAGGGCAGCACGCTGCGCCAGGTGAAGTGGTCGATCTCCCCGACGCCGATCGCGTCGCCGGGTCGCCGGACCTCGACGCTGGTCACGCCCTTCCACCAGCGCGGATACCCCCGGGAATCGTGCAGCAGATCGAACACCGCCTCGATCGGCGCGTCGACACACCACGTGGTCAGGAACTCATACCTCGCCATCGGCCGAGGATCATCTCGCCGTGGCGGGTCGGGTGCAACCCCGCCCAACCCGCCGCTCACGCGCCCACGCGACGCGACGCGTCAGCGAATGGCCGCCGGCGCTATCCGGGCCGGCCGATAGGTGAGGTGCAGGACGCCGTTGTCGTAGGCCTCCGACCGCTCCAGCGCCAGCTTGACGGAGACGCCGCCATCGGGGAACAGCCGGTCACCCGTGCCGAGGGCCAACGGGTAGACGAACAGGTGCAACTCGTCGACCAGCCCGTCGGCGAGCATGGACCGGACGAGGGTGCCGCTACCGCTGACGTAGATGTTGCCGTCGATCCGATCCTTGAGGGCCTGGATCGCCTCCGCGTTGTAGGGCCCGAGGATCGTCGAGTTGTTCCAGTCGGCGCTCTCCAACGTGGCGGAGACGACGTACTTGGGCGAATCGTTCATGAACGGAGCGCCAGGGTCGTCCTCGGCCGTCCGGCCCGACCATGCCGGGGCGAACTCCTCGAAGGTCCGCCGGCCCAGCAGAATCGCCCCGCCCATCAGTCCGGCGATGGCCTCGCCCATCTTGGGGTCGAACCCGTACTCGAACGTCCAGGCCGGCGCCTCGATGACGCCATCCAGCGAGATGAATTCATGTACCGCGATCTTGCCCACGTCGATCTCCTCAAAGTTGAACTGGGTCTGTGCGTGACCTGCTCGCACGAGTCCGACCGATCCCGGGCGAGAAAATCATCGCTGCGTACACGGGAGCACGGCTGAGAACCGCGGTAGCCTGATGAGTCGAGATGCTGGCTGTATCCGCATGGATGCGTCGTAACTCGCCCGCCGGAGGCGTCGGGGAGCCGGCATGAGTGCTGTCACCGGTGATCCGCGGAGCGCCGGGCGGGAGGCATTCTCGGCCGGCCGGTGGGAGCGGGCCTACGAGCTGCTCAGTGCTCTGGACGTAGCGCAGCCGCTGCCGCCGGACGAGCTCGAGCTCTTATCCGAGGCGGCGTGCTGGACGCGGCGCTACGACGAGATGCTCGACCTGCTCGAGCGAGCCGAGGCAGGCTACGAGCGGGATGGCGACCAACGCGGGGCCGCTCGCATGGCGCTCACGCTCACGCGCGAGCACTATCAGCGAAACCACGATGCGGTCATGGGAGCGTGGTTGGCACGCGCAGCCACGCTGCTCGAGGGGCAGCCGGACTGTCACGAGACAGGCCTGCTGCTGTGGATGAAGGTGCGTGGCCTGCTGTTCCTGGCCAACGATGTCGCCGGAGCGCTCGAGCACGCGCGTGAGCTGGTCGAGTTCGCTCGACGCCTGGGCGATCCGGACCTGGAGGCGCTCGGGTTACTCGACCAGGGGCATGCCCTGATCACGGCCGGTCGCGTGCGCGAAGGCTCGCTGCTCCTCGATCAGGCAACAGCGCTGGCGATGACCGGCGCCACCGAGCTCTCGACCACCGGGACGGTGTACTGCGCCACGACGTTCGCCTGTCGCAATATCGGCGACTGGCAGCGGGCGTCGGAGTGGACCAGCGAGTCGCTGCGCTGGTGCGACCGGCACTCGGTCAGCGGGTTCCCGGGCCTGTGCCGTCTGCATCGCGCCGAGATCATCCGGATGCGCGGGTCGCTGCCCGAGGCTGAGCGCGACGCCCACGACGCCTGCGCCGAGCTGCAGGCGTGGGCGCCGCGCTGGGCCGGCTGGGCCTACCACGAACTGGGCGAGATCCGGCGGCGGAGGGGAGATCTCGCGGGCGCGCGGACCGCATTCGGGCAAGCGCTGGAGGTCGGGTTCGATCCTCAGCCCGGGCTGGCGCTTCTGCGTCTGGACGAGGCGGATCCGGCCAGCGCGCTGGCGGCGATCAACCGCCGCCTGGATGACCGCGACGCCTTCACCCACGAGAGCCGCGGGCTGCTGCTCCCGGCCCAGGTGACGATTGCGATCGCCGCCCGTGACCTCGACGTCGCGCGCGCCGCGCTGGCGGAGCTCGATGAGGCGGCGGCGCAGTGCGACGCGACCGCAATCCAGGCCAGCGCATCGGTCGCGCGCGGTGCACTGGCGCTGGCCGAGGGGCGGCCCGCCGCTGCGATCGGGCCGCTGCGCGCGGGCTGGCGCGGGTGGAGCGATCTGGGTGCGCGGTTCGACGCTGCCGGGATCCGGGCGCTGCTCGCCCAAGCCTATGCCGACACGGGCGACAAGGCTGCCGCACGACTCGAGTTGGAGGGCGCGCAGGCGACGTTCGCGGAGCTGGGCGCCCCGCTGGAGCAGCAGCGGGTCCAGCGGCTGCTGGCCGGACTGGCACCCGGGGTGCGCGGGGTTCAGACGCTCATGTTCACCGACATCGTTGACTCGACGCGACTGGTGGAGTTGCTCGGCGACCAGAGCTGGGACAGCCTGCTCAGCTGGCACGACCGCACGGTGCGCGAATGCTTCCTCGCCCACGGGGGACGCGAGGTCAAGCACGAGGGAGACGGATTCTTCATCGCCTTCCCGGATCCGCGATCGGCGCTGGACTGCGCGATCGGGTTGCAGCGCCGGCTTGACGAGCATCGACATCAGCACGGCTTCGCGCCCCAGGTCCGCATCGGTGTCCACGCTGCCGAGGCGACCCAGCGGGGTGGGGACCTGTTCGGGCAGGGCGTCCACGTGGCCGCCCGTGTGGCCGCGGCAGGGTCCGCCGGACAGATCCTCGTGACCGCGACGACGATGGCGAGCGCCGGTGAGAGCTATCCGGCGTCTGAGCCGCGAGCGTTGGCCCTCAAGGGCGTCGCCCAGCCGGCGGACATCGTCGAGGTGGCCTGGCGTTAGCGGCTGACGCGCTTCGAGCTCGTCGGGGTACATCGGCGCGGCGTGCGCGCGGGTTCCCGCGCCTGCCTGCGCTGACGGGCGGGCAGCCGCTGCGCGAGGCGACGATCGTCGCGAAGCCGTACTCGCGCGGCCCGCGCGTCGTCCAGTGGAATGCCGCCCGGTGAGGGATCCGACGGCCTCGGAGAACGGGGGAAGCCTCCTCCGCCACCCCCGCCTCCGCCCTCGTCGGAGTCGGAATCAGAGGGCCCTTGCGACGAGCCGAAGCGCACGAAGATGGCAGGCACGAACAGGGCCGCCGCGAACACGAGCGCCATGAACAGGAGGCCGTACGGGTCATATCCGCCGACGTGAGACGCCTTCGGCATCCGTCAAGGGTAGCGCTCCCACTGGGATACTCGCGGGAGTGGTCGCGGCCGTCAGCTCAGGCGCTGGGTTTCTGTTCGCGGTGCTGTGGTTCGATCTGATGTTCGATCTCCAGGTGTTCGGTCACACCGGTCGACCGCTGTCCGAGAGCGTTCTGCGCCAGAGCGAGCTCGCGCGATCGATCTGCCGTGACCATCTGGTCTGCGCCGTCTGCATCGCTGCGGTGTTTGTGATCCAGCTGACTTCCGCGTAGCTGCGGGCTACGGCGGGCTAAGGCCTGACCCACGACTGCGTAAGGGGTGAGGGCCGTGAATTCGATCCGTGTGCCCGATGTGCGACGCGTGTCTTACCGGCACGATGAGCCCATGTCAAGCGAGAGGAATCTCATGTGGACCAATTCCACCTCCATCAACACCCTGGTCGCCATCGAGCACATTGCCGACCTGCGGAGGGCCGCCGAGCGGCGGCGTCCGATCACCACTGAGCCGCTGCCGGTCGTCCCGGACCTGCGTCCGGCGCCGGCCGTGGTCATGCGGATCGCGCGCGCCGAGGAGGCTGATCTGGTTCGCCGGCTTGCGGCTCTGGATGACGCGCCGGCGCTCGTGGGACCCGTCTTGCTCGCGCTCATCGACGACGAGGCAGTGGCTGCGCTGTCGCTACATGACGGGCGTGTCATCGCGAATCCGTTCGTCCACACCACGGCGGTCCTCGCGCTCCTGCGCGTCAGGGCCGCGCATCTGTCGGGGGCGACGCCGCGACGCCGGCCGCGAGCGATCCGGCGGCCTCGCTTCGCCTGAACCCGCCACATCGATCAGCAGGCAACATGGCGCCAGGACACTGGTTGGCCGGCACCAGACTCAGGTCGAGAAGGCGAGCGGCCAAATAGAGTTCAGGCCATGGCTACCTTTGTGTTCAGGCTCCAAGCTCCGCGTCCGACCTTCGCCCTCGACATGAGCGAGGAGGAGCGAGAGATCATGGGCCGCCACGCCGCGTATTGGCAGCCCTTCATCGAGTCGGGCCAGATGGTTGTGTTTGGCCCGGTGCTGGACGGCACCGGCTCGTGGGGTCTCGCTGTCATCGAGGCCGAGGATGAGGACGACTTGCGTGTAGTCGCCGCCGGCGATCCCGTGGTGAGAACCGGGACCGCTCACATCGAAGTCGGGAAGATGCTGGCCGGTTTCGTGCGCCCGCGTGAGGTGCCGTAGCCAAACCGAGAACCGCCCCGCGCCTCGTACCGTCGTCGCATTCGGCTACAAAGGGTGGTCAATGCCTCGTCGTCGCTCGCGCTCGGCCTCGCCCCATCCGCGGGCCGGATCGGTCCTCCAGGCCAGTAGCCGTTCGCGATCTCGCCCGCGGCCCGGGGGGCGGCGGCGGCGGTCCGCCGGGGGCCGGGGCTTCGGTGGCGTCCTGCGCTTCCTCGCCGTGCTGGTCGTATTGGCCGCGCTGGTGGTGGCTGGGGTGCTGCTGTGGGGCTCGCTCACCGGCACCGACAGCGGCCGGCGCGCAGCCGCGCAGCGCTACACGACGGCGTGGGCAGCGGGCGACTGGGCGGCGATGTGGCAAACGCTGACCCCGGCCGCGCGCTCGGCCTACCCCGAGGTGCGGTTTGCGGGGACGTACCGCAGCGCCTATCGGGCGGCGGGGGTGAGGACGGTGCGGATCGTCAGGGTCGGGGGTGAGTCGGGTGGCGGGATCCCGGTCGTCGTGACGGTGGGGACGCTGGATTTCGGGACGCTGCGCGGTACCGTCGTGCTGCCGGTCTCGGGCACCGGGAACGGCGCCGGTGTGGACTGGGATCCGTCGCTGCGGCTGCCCGGTCTGCGCCGCGGCGAGGCGGTGCGCAGGCTCTCCGGGCCGCAGCCGCAGCGGGCAGCGATCCTGGCGGCGAATGGAACGCCTCTGGACGCAACCGCGCTCGGCGCCTCGATCGCCGGGACGGCCGGTCCCAAGCCGACCGGCCTGGAGCGCATCTACGACCGCCGGCTTGGCGGCCACCCCTCCGAGCAGCTGCGGTTCGGAAAACGGGTCATCGCCAGCGTCCCCCAGATGGGCGGCCAGTCGCTGACCACGACGATCAACCCCGCGCTGATGGCCCAGGCCGCGTCGGCTCTGGGTCAGCAGCTCGGCGGCGTCGCGGTGATCCGCCCCCGCGACGGCGCCGTGGAGGCGCTCGCCGGGCTGGCCGTGTCGGCGCCCCAGCCGCCGGGATCCACATTCAAGATCATCACCACGTCCACCGCGCTGCAGGATCGGGTCGCGACCCCCTCGAGCACGTATCCAATCCTCACCGCGGCGACGCTGGCCGGCGTTCAGCTTCGAAACGCAGGGGGCGAGGCCTGTGGCGGCACGCTGACCGAGGCGTTCATCGTGTCGTGCAATTCGGTGTTCGCGCCGCTCGGCGCCAAGATCGGAGCCCGGCGGCTCGTCGCCAGCGCGCGGGCGTTCGGGTTCGACGAGCAGCCGAAGATTCCCGCCGCGAAGCCGAGCACGATCTCGCCGCCGTCGCAGCTGCGCGACGATCTCGCCGTCGGTGCCGCGGCCATCGGTCAGGACCGCGACCTCGCGACGCCGCTCGAGATGGTCAGCGTCGGCGCGACGATCGCGCTCGACGGGCGCCGCGTCCAGCCGCGCATCACCACGATCGACCCCGTCATCTCCCGGCAGGTCATCTCCGCCCAGGTCGCCCACGAGGTGCGCTCGATGATGATCGGCGTGGTGAACTCGGGCACGGGCACGGCGGCCGCCATCCCGGGCGTGGAGGTCGCCGGCAAGACCGGAACGGCCGAGCTGCGTCCCAACTCGAGCGACCCCAAGGACGCCGACGCGTGGTTCGTGGCCTTCGCCCCGGCCCAGGACCCGAAGGTCGCCGTCGCCGTGATGCTCGTCGGAGCCGGGTTCGGCGGCACGGCCGCCGCCCCCATCGCCAGACAGGTCCTGGAGGCCGCCCTGCGCAGCAAGTGACCGGGGGGGTGCCAGTCAGGGCGAGGCCGGGCAGAGTTCGCGCCGTGACGCTCCTCCGCTACGGGTTTGCCTTCCTGCCTCGGGCTTCGTCCTGACTGGCGGGCAGATCTGTACCAATCAGGATCCGGCACGTCCCATGAGTTCGCTACGCACCCTTGGGCTGGAGCGGCCGCCACCCTGCACGTCTGAGGGCCGTCCGGCGGCCTCAGTCGACGTGAGCCCTCGGGCTATCGCTGGGGTTGCCAGAAGGCGATCTCGCCGGCCGCCCCAGACGAGATGACGCTGCGCCAGCCCGCGGGGCCTGCGCGTGGCTCGAGCAGGACGGAGGCGCCGAGCAGACGCGCGATCGGTCATCTCGCCGATCTCCGGGACCTCGATGGCCCGGCCCGCCGCCACCGTACCCTTGGATGGGCGCCGATGTCGATGCCCGTCCACACGCCCTCCCAGCGACCGTTCACGGGCATGCTCCTGGACCGGGCGACGATCGAGCGCAAGGATCCGGCTCGGATCAAGCAGTTGCTCGAGGATCCGGGCGCGCGGACGGTGCTGGCCGGTAGCGACGGCGTACTCATCAGCGGCGGCAACGCGCCGTCGCTGCTGCACACGCGGCTCTCCCCACCGTCGCCGCACGAGGCGATCCTGCTCGGGCTCGAGGACGGTGCGGCCCTGTTCGCCGTCGACCTCGACTCGCTCCCGCCAAGCGTGCGCGCCGAGCTCACCAATCACGGCCGGGTGGTGTCCTTGCGCGATGCAGGCGCTCAGCTATCGCACTCCGAGGCCGGTCTTGCCGCCTATCTCGCCGCCTTGCTGAACTGGCACCGCCGGCACCGCTTCTGCGCCAACTGCGGCGCCAGCACCGTGATCGCCGAGGCGGGCTACTCGCGTCGCTGCCCGCGCTGCGGCACCGTTCATTTCCCGCGCACCGATCCGGTCGTGATCATGACCGTGGAGCACCAGGGCCGGTTGCTCCTCGGCCGCCGCGCCGGATGGCCGCCAGGCCGCCTGTCCGTCCTGGCCGGGTTCGTCTCACCGGGCGAATCGGTCGAGGAGACGGTCGTGCGCGAGGTGCAGGAGGAATCAGGCATCCGGGCGCGCGACCCGGTGTTCGTCACCTCGCAGCCGTGGCCGTTTCCGGCCTCGCTGATGCTCGGCTTCCATGCGCAGTCGGACGGAGGTGAGCCGGAGTCGCAGGACGGGGAGCTCGAGGAGGTGCGCTGGTTCTCACTCGAGGCCGTCCGCGATGCGATCCACGGCCGCAATCCTGAGCTGCAGCTGCCGCCGAGCGTGTCGATCGCGCGGTTCCTGATCGAGCAATGGGTGGCGCTGCGCGAGGCATAGCCGCGCCCGGCGCAGCGCCGAATGTCCTTGGCTCAGCTCGCCACGAACGAGCCGTAGACCGTGCAGAGGTTCTGCTTGCCCAGCGTCGTGCTGTTGTCGAACGCGTAGTTGACGGTGACCACCCTGCCGTCCGACCGCTCGAACAGCACGGTCCCGGTGGCGTCGAAGTCGCCGCTGGAGGTCGAGAGGCCGACGCCCCTGCTCTTCGTCGTGAAGGAGCTGTTCTTGACCACGTGGAGCCGGCCGAGCCCGTCGAAGATGCGTCCGAACAGGTCGGCGCTGTTCGCGAACGAGAAGGCGAAGATCACCGGGTTACCCCGCGAATCGCAACGCGCGTTGATCGACAGCGAATCGATGGTGACCACCGTCGCGGCCTTGGAGCCTGGCTTGGCGATGAACGAGAATGTCCTCGTCACCGGGCTGGCGGTGGTGGTCGCGCCGGAGGTCCCGGCGGCGATCAGAACCAACGCAACAATCGACACGATCAACGCAGGCAGGCCTTGCCTCCCGATGATTCGCTTCATGTGAACTCCTCTCAAGTCGCTTTGGCGCCACGAGTGCCGTGGCCCCCGGGGGGATACTAAGCGCCTGGCGGAACGTGATCGACACGACGTCCCGTCTTCGCCGCCGGCGGCCGTGGATTGAGTTCTGAGATGCTCGCACCGGACATGCGTCGATACGAGTTGACGCAGTGGCCGTGGTGTCAGCCCGGACACTGCCCCTGGCCCGCCCTCCCGGCGGCTACCCTGACGCCGTGCGGTTCGTGATCTTCGGCGCGGGGGCGATCGGTGCGGTCGTCGGGGCGCGTCTGCACCAGGCCGGACGGGAGGTGCTGCTGATCGCGCGCGGCGCCCATCACGACGTGATCGCGGCCCGTGGACTGACGCTCGAGACGCCGCAGGAACGGGTCGTCCTCCCGATCGCGGTCGCGGGGTCTCCGGATGAAGTGAGCTTCGGCGTGGACGACGTTGTCCTGCTGACCACCAAAAGCCAGGACACGGAGGCAGCGCTGGACGCGCTGCGTGACGCGGCTCCCCCGAGCACCCCGGTGGTCTGCCTGCAGAACGGAGTCGCGAACGAGCGCGTGGCGCTGCGGCGCTTCGCTGATGTCTACGGCGCGGTGGTGATGGCGCCGACCGCCCACCTGGAGCCGGGCGTGGTCCAGGCCTACGCGACCACGGTGACCGGCGAGATCGACGTCGGCCGCTATCCGAGCGGTGGCGACGAACGCTGCCGCGCGGTGTGCGAGGCGCTCGCCGCGGCCCGGTTCAGCTCGGAGCCGAGGGAGGACATCATGCGCCTCAAGTACGCCAAGCTGATCGGCAACCTCGCGAATGCCGTGCAGGCGATCTGCGGGATGGAGGGGGCGATCGGCGAGCTGATCGAGCGCGCGCAGGAGGAGGGCCGGACCGTCTTGCGGGCGGCGAGGATCGAGTTCGTCGTCGCCAATGTGGCCGACCTCCGCAGGCGCTGGGAGCGCTGGGGGGTGGGGGAGATCGAAGGCCGACCGCGCGGGGGCGGATCGACTTGGCAGAGCATCGTCCGCGGCGCCGGCAGCGTCGAGACCGACTACCTGAACGGGGAGATCGTCCTGCGCGGCCGCCTGACCGGCGTGCCGACGCCGGTCAACGAGCTGCTTCAGGCGCTCGCGCGCGAGACTCTGCGCGAGCGGCGCCAGCCCGGGTGGATCTCCGCCGAGGACGTGCTGGCGAGGCTCTGAGCCGGCGGGCGGCGACTGCGAGGCGGTCCGCCGCTGGTCTTAGGACGAATTGCGCCTGGCATCCGGGCGCTCCGAGGCGGACCATGGTGGGCGTGAGCACCAACCCAGAAAGGGAGCTGAGATGACCGAGACCAAGTCCGCAACCGCCAGTGAGCAGATCACCTCCGAGGTGACCTCGTGGCCGGGCGTCGAGGCCGGCCCCGGTCGGCGCGGCGAGTTCGCGTTCCGGGTCGGGAGGCGTGAGATCGGCCATCTGCACGGCGACCACGCCGCCCACTTCGTGTTCGCCAGGGAGGTGTGGGACGAGCTCTTCGAGCAGGGCCGGATCGTCCGCCACCCCGTGTTCCCGGGCCGTGAGGGGCCGGCCGCGCGCCGGATCGAGGACCAAGAAGACGTGCGCGACGTGATCGCGATGCTGCGGATCAACTACGACCGCGTGACCGGCCGATGAGCTGGTGTCTGATCTGATCTGAGCGGACCTTGCGGGCACCCGG